>DASTNS010000058.1:0-4462 GCA_035720625.1 Gallionella sp.
TCATACCACTTTCCCCTCAAGCTGAGGAGAGAGTTTACCCCCATCCCCGCCTTCCCCCGTGAACGGGGGAAGGAGCTAAATACTCCCTCCCTTGCGCGTAGCGCGGGGGAGGGTTGGGGTGGGGGCAAAAAACTGTCGCCAATTATGGAAACGTCAATAGTCAGATGGCTATGCAAAGCTACCCGACGAATTGTTGGGTTACGCGTGCCGCTAACCCAACCTACCAAAACAATTCCCGATTTCGCGAACCCCGCCCCATACGGTAAAATGCCGCCCCATGAGCAATCCCCAACTTTCCGTCGTCATCCCCGTTTATAACGAAGAACAGGGTCTGCAGGCGTTGTTCGACCGGCTGTATCCGGCATTAGACAAGCTCGGCATCGCGTATGAGATCGTGTTCATCAACGACGGCAGCCGCGACCGTTCCGCCGCGATCCTGCGCGAGCAATTCCAGAAGCGTCCTGACGTGACGCGGGTGATCCTGTTCAACGGCAACTTCGGCCAGCACATGGCGATCATGGCGGGCTTCGAGCACAGCCGCGGGCAGTGCGTGGTGACGCTGGATGCCGATTTGCAGAACCCGCCCGAGGACATCGGCCTGCTGCTGGCGAAGATGGACGAAGGGCACGATTATGTCGGTTCGATCCGCAGGCAGCGCAGCGACAGCTGGTGGCGGCATGCCGCGTCGCGCGCGATGAACGGCCTGCGCGAACGCATCACGCGCATCAAGATGACCGACCAGGGCTGCATGTTCCGCGCCTATGACCGCCACATCGTCGATGCGGTCAACAGTTGCAAGGAGGTGAGCACCTTCATCCCGGCGCTGGCCTATACCTTTGCGCGCAATCCCGCCGAGGTGGTGGTGGGGCATGAGGAGCGCACCGCCGGTGAATCGAAGTATTCGCTGTACAGCCTGATCCGCCTCAATTTTGATCTGATGACCAGCTTCTCGCTGGTGCCGTTGCAACTGTTCTCGATGGCTGGGATGCTGATCTCGGTGTTCTCCGGCCTGTTCTTCGTATTCCTCGCGGTTCGCCGCCTGGTGGTCGGCCCCGAGGCGGAAGGGCTGTTCACGCTGTTTGCGCTGATGTTCTTCCTGATCGGCATCGCGCTGTTCGGCATCGGCCTGCTCGGCGAATATGTCGGGCGCATCTACCAGCAGGTGCGCCATCGGCCGCGCTATCTGGTCGAGGCGGTGCTCGAAGAACGGGAGAAGGGCAAGGTGAGAAGGGTAAAGGGTTCGCAGGCTGATGCTGTTGCGGGAGAGATTGATCCATTTGCCATCGCAGTTGAACCCAGAAAGAAAAAAGCCAAACTGGTTGATGATGCGGCGCATCCTTCGTTGTTTTCGGATGCCCAGGAATGAGCCGGGCTGTCGTATTCGCGTACCACAACGTAGGTTGTGCCATCGCGCCACGGTGGGCGCAGCCTCGGTGCGGGCGCGATGAGCGGGACGCCGATGAACTGTTTCCGGGAATTGCAGGATGAGTAGCGCTGTTGTGTTTGCGTACCACAATGTCGGGGTGCGCTGCCTGTCGGTGCTGCTCGCGCACGGCGTGGAGGTCGCGCTGGTGGTCACGCACCGCGACAATCCGAAAGAGACCATCTGGTTTGACAGCGTGGCGGGACTGGCGGCATTGCATGGCATTCCGGTGATCACGCCGGACAATCCGAATATGTCGGAAGTGGTCGGGCAGATCCACGCGTTGCAGCCGGATTTCTTCTTTTCGTTCTATTATCGCGAGATGCTCAAGCGCGAGTTGCTGGAAATCCCGAAACGCGGCGCGCTGAACATGCACGGCTCACTGCTGCCGAAATACCGCGGCCGCGTGCCGGTTAATTGGGCGATAATCCACGGCGAAACGGAAACCGGCGCGACGCTGCATTACATGACGGAGAAGCCGGACAACGGCGACATCGTCGCGCAGCAGGCGGTGCCGATCCTGCCAGACGATACCGCGCTGCAAGTGTTCCAGAAGGTGACGGTGGCGGCGGAGATCGCGCTGAATGGTGTGCTTCCCGCGTTGCTGGCAGGCAAGGCACAGGCGGTGAAGCAGAATTTGAGCAAGGGCGCATATTTCGGCGGGCGCAAGGCGGAGGACGGCGTCATCGACTGGTCGCAGCCCGCGCAGGCCATCCACAATCTGGTGCGCGCCGTGGCTCCGCCGTATCCAGGCGCAACCACGCAACTGTTGGGCAAGCCGATGCGCATTCTGCAAACGCTGGTAGCTGATGTAGGGGCGCGATTTATCGCGCCCGGTATACAACAGGGCACGATAAATCGCGCCCCTACAGATCAACCTGCGTTCTACGTTAAGGATGGCAAGGCCTATGCGATCTGCGGGCAAGGCGTGCTGCGCGTGGTGCACTTCGAGCTGGATGGGGTCGAGATGAGCGCGGCGGAGTTCGCCGCAAAGCATGGCACGGGAAAAATCGAATTTGGTTCATGACTTGTTTCCCTCCCCCTTGCAGGGGGGAGGAATGGCTGGAATTTTATTTATAAGGAAATGGCAATGAAAAAAGTATTGATCCTCGGTGTGAACGGTTTTATCGGCCACCACCTGTCCAACCGCATCCTCGCGACCACCGACTGGGAAGTGTACGGCATGGACATGAGCGCCGACCGCATCTCCGACCTGATCGGCCAGCCGCGCTTCCACTTCTTCGAGGGCGATATCACGATCAACAAGGAATGGGTCGAGTACCACGTGCGCAAGTGCGACGTGATCCTGCCGCTGGTGGCGATCGCCACACCGTCCACCTACGTCAAGCAGCCGCTGCGCGTGTTCGAGCTGGACTTCGAGGCCAACCTGCCGATCGTGCGCGCGGCGGTGAAATACGGCAAGCATCTGGTGTTCCCATCCACCTCCGAAGTGTACGGCATGTGTCACGACGAGGAATTCGACCCGGAAAATTCCGAACTGATCTGCGGCCCGATCAACAAGCCGCGCTGGATCTACTCCTGCTCCAAGCAGCTGATGGATCGCGTGATCTGGGGCTACGGCATGGAAGGGCTGAACTTCACGTTGTTCCGTCCGTTCAACTGGATCGGTGCCGGCCTGGATTCGATCCATACGCCGAAGGAAGGCAGCTCGCGCGTGGTTACGCAGTTCCTCGGCCACATCGTGCGCGGCGAGAACATCAGCCTGGTGGATGGCGGGCACCAGAAACGCGCGTTTACCTATATCGACGACGGCATCGCCGCACTGATGAAGATCATCGAGAACAAGGACGGCGTCGCCAGCGGCAAGATCTACAACATCGGCAACCCGGCCAACAACTACGCAATCCGCGACCTCGCCGACATGATGCTCAAGCTGGCGAAAGAATACACCGAATACCGCGACTCGGCCGCCAAGGTGAAAATCGTCGAAACCACGTCGGCAGCGTATTACGGCAAGGGTTATCAGGACGTGCAGAACCGTGTGCCGAAGATCACCAACACCTGCGAAGAACTCGGCTGGAAGCCGACCGTCAACATGGCCGACACGCTGCGCAAGATATTCGACGCGTATCGCGGCCAAGTGGCGGAAGCGCGCGGCTTGGTCGATTAAGACGTAGGGGTGCGATTCATCGCACCCGATACACACAGGGCGTGATAAATCACGCCCCTACATTTCCCTGATATGAAACAGCTCGCCCTGAAAATCGATGTGGACACCTATCGCGGCACGAGCGAAGGTGTGCCGCGCCTGGTTGAAACGCTGCAACGCCACAACGCGCAGGCCACTTTCTTTTTTTCACTGGGTCCTGACCACACCGGACGCGCCATCAAGCGCGTGTTCCGCCCGGGCTTTATCGGCAAGGTGTCGCGCACCTCGGTGGTGGAGCATTACGGCATCAAGACGCTGTTGTATGGCACGCTGCTGCCGGGGCCGGACATTGGCAGGAAATGCGCAGAAATCATGCGTGGCGTGCGCGAAGCGGGATTTGAGGTTGGCATTCATTGTTATGACCATATCCGCTGGCAGGATCATGTGGCCAACAAAGATGCCGAGTGGACACGGCGCGAGTTGCAGCGCGCCATAGACCGTTACACGGAAATTTTCGGCGAAGCGCCGCATGCCCACGCCGCCGCCGGCTGGCAGATGAACCGCCACGCATTGCGCCTGACGCAGCGCATGGGGTTCGACTACAGCTCGGACACGCGCGGCACGCATCCCTTCATTCCGACCTGGCAGGCCGAGATCATCGCCTGCCCGCAGCTACCCACCACACTGCCGACGCTGGACGAATTGCTGAACCGCGACGGCATCACGCCGGACAACATCGCGCAACACATCCTGCAACTAACCGCGAACCCACAGGCTACGGGCCATGTGTTTACATTGCACGCCGAACTGGAAGGCGGCAAATTGCTGCCGATCTTCGAGCAATTGCTGCAAGGCTGGCAGGCACAGGGCTATGAACTGGTATCGCTGCGGCAATACCTGCAAGGACTGGAGGCCGGTGCATTGCCGCG
>DASTNS010000059.1:0-19192 GCA_035720625.1 Gallionella sp.
GCACGCGCGGTGTAATCGCCGTAAGCCGGGATCGCCACCGCAGCCAGAATACCGATAATCGCAACCACGATCATCAGTTCAATCAGGGTAAAGCCTTTTTGTACATATTTCATGTGAAGCTCCTTTTGAGTTAATTTTCAGTATAGCCACTCGATTAAGCTGGCAAACTGCTTTGCATAGCCATCTGACTAAGTCGTCAAACTCCGTCAACCAAGTCATTGGTTAACACACAACGTGTGTCGCTGAGTTATACAGCAATAGCCGTGCCAATATTGCAACAACTTGTTTTATTTATACTATCAAAATATCTGTCTGCGCTGCCCCACCAACTTTCATCACAAACTCGTCGGCTAGGTGACGATTTTCGACAGATCGAACGATACGGCAAATCTTTACAAGTCCAGATTCACACCCGGAATCTTGCTCAAGTCGACCTCATCGATCTGTCCGGGCGCGAGAAATTGCCTGGCGTAATCGAGATAGACTTTTTCGCGAATGAAGACATCGAACAGGTCTGGGTCGATATGCCCGCCCAGTTTGAGATTCCCGAGAATGGTCAGCGATTCTGTCAGCGTCTTGCCTTCCTTGTAGGGGCGGTCTTTGGCGGTGAGCGCCTCGAAGATATCGGCAATACCCATCACCCGCGCCTGCACCGACATCTGGTCGCGCGTCAGTCCGCGCGGGTAGCCCTTGCCGTCCATACGTTCGTGATGCCCCCCCGCATATTCAGGAACATTCTTGAGGTGTCTCGGCCACGGCAGTGCTTCCAGCATCTTGATGGTTACGACAATGTGGTGGTTGATAATCTCACGCTCTGCCGCCGTCAAAGTACCGGCGCGTATGCTGAGGTTCTCGACTTCATCATCGTTGAGGAAGTTACCCGTTTTTCCATCGGCATCGCACCATTGATAGGTGGCGATCTGGCTCACACGCTGCTGCGCTTCCTCAGACATGGCCTCGCAACCAATATTGCAATGCCGCAGGAATTCCCGGTCATCATCGAGTTGCCGAATGCGCGCCGCGTATTCGGCGCGGATAGCGGCTTCCTCCACGCCCCTCACCCCACCCCCCCTCAATCCCCCCTTGTCAGGGGGGAAGCTCATCTCCTCCCCTGATAAGGGGAGGCTGGGATAACCAGCGACTTGGGCATCGTCTTTTGATAACCTAGTCAAATGGCTAGTTGTTTCATCAGGGGTTTGCGGGAGAGTGGAACGAGACAACGCGCGCAGCATGGCAATTTCCGCGTCCCGCTTGAGCACCTCGAAACGTGTATCAATCAAATGGATGCGATCCAGCAAGGTATGCAGCTTGGTTGATTTGTCCACCACATGCACCGGCGTGGTGATCTTGCCGCAGTCATGCAACAAGCCGGCGATTTTTAGCTCATGCCGATCCTTATCGGTCATCACAAAATCCTTGAGCGGGCCGCGCTCGGTGCGGTTGACCGCTTCGGCCAGCATCATGGTCAGCACCGGCACGCGCGCGCAGTGCCCGCCGGTATAAGGGGATTTATCGTCAATCGCGGTGTTGATGAGCTGGATGAGGGACTCAAACAACTCTTCCAATTGCACAATCAAGCGGCGATTGGTAAGCGCAATGGCAGCCTGCGAGGCGAGCGATTCCAGCAACTGCTGGTCGTCACTTGAAAACGGAACGACCGCGCCGCTCTGGCGATCCTGCGCGTTGATCAGTTGCAGCACACCGATCATCTCGTCTTCATGATTGCGCATCGGCACGGCAAGGAAAGACTGCGAGCGGTAGCCGGTCTTGGCGTCAAATTTTTTGGTGCCGGAAAAATCGTAGCCTTCCGCGGTATAGGCGTCGGGAATGTTGACTGTCTCGCCGCTGAGCGCCGAGTGACTTACCACCATCGAGTGAATAGGCTTGCCCTCCTTATCGTAAAGCTGGATCGGATAGAAGGTGATCGGTACCCCGCTGGTACCGCCCATTGCGATATTCAGCGAATCGGTGCGCAAAATTTCGAAGCGCAGCACCCGCTGTTCCGGTTCGTGCAGATAAAGTGTGCCTGCATCGGCATTGGTAATGCGCTTGGCTGCAACCAGAATGGTTTCCAGCAGGCTGTTGATGTTGCGCTGCTGCGACAGCGCGATGCCGATCTCGTTGAGCTCCTTGAGGCGATGCAGCAACTGTTCCGTGGATTGCATGATAATTTCTATTTGATACAAACTGCGCGTATCTGATGCATGTCGGTAATGCCTTGCAGAACCTTTTCCATGCCGTCCTGCTTCAAGGTATGCATGCCGTCTTCGAGGCAGATGGCCAACAGCTCTGCGACGCGCGCGTGCTCCTGGATGGCTTTCTTGACCGCGTCAGTTCCAATCAGCAGTTCGTGCAGGCCGACACGCCCACGATAGCCGGTACCGGTACATTTTTCACAGCCGACCGGTTCGTACAGCGTGAACTGTCCCTTGTCATCGGCAAACAGCTTGACCCACTCGGCATACAGTGCCTTGGTCGCGGCAACCGGGTCTTTCTTCCATGCCGCTGTATTGAGCAGCTCAATGCTGTACTCAGCAAGCATTGATTTTATTTCATCAGCAGTCGCAATATGCGGTTTCTTGCAGTCGCCACATAGGCGCTTCCCCAAACGCTGCGCCAATATACCCAGCAGTGCATCCGCAAAGTTGAACGGATCCATACCCATATCCAGCAAGCGGTTAATGGATTCTGGTGCGCTGTTGGTGTGCAGGGTGGCAAACACCAGGTGGCCGGTGAGCGAGGCCTCGATACCGATGGATACGGTTTCCTTGTCGCGCATTTCGCCGACCATGATTACGTCCGGATCGGCGCGCAGGAAGGCGCGCATGATGGTCGCAAAGTCCAGCCCCGCTTTTTTGTTGATTTGCACCTGGCGCAAGCCCTTCTGGGTAATTTCTACCGGGTCCTCCGCCGTCCATATCTTGGTATCGGGCGTGTTGATGTATCTCAGGATGGAGTGCAGCGTGGTCGTTTTACCGGAACCGGTCGGGCCGCATACGAAAAACAACCCGTATGGTTTGCTGACCGTCTCTTTGATCAACTCATTATTGCGTGCCGAGAAGCCCATCTTCTCCAGCGGCAACGGTTCGCCGGAAGCGAGAATACGCATCACCACGTCTTCGACCCCGCCCTGCGACGGGATGGTCGCGACACGCAGCTCGATGTCCAGCGGGCCGAATTTCTTGAACTTGATCTTGCCGTCCTGCGGCTTGCGTTTCTCGGAAATATCCAGGTCGCACATGATCTTGAGGCGCGTCACCAGCGCGTTGCGGTAGTTGGAGGGCACTTCGATGTAATTGATCAGCGAGCCGTCCTTGCGCACGCGAACTTGCGTCTTGGCCTTGCCTGGCCCCGGCTCGATATGAATGTCCGATGCCCCCATCCGGTACGCATCGACGATGATCTTGTTGACCAGCTTGACCAGTTCGTTGTCGGCGGCCGCATTGACATCCTCCTGGCTGACACCGGCACCCTCTTCTTCGTCCCCGCCGAGACTGGACAGCAGATCATCCATCGATGACTCGTCCATGGCAAAGCCGCCGGTGGAGTCAGTTGTGCCTCCTCCATAGAACAAGTCCAGGGTTTGCTTGAATTCGCGCTGCGAGCAAACCTTATAGACCAGCCGGTTCTTGGGGAAAATGTTGTTGACTACCCGCGAGGCCTGAATCCGCTCGGGATCGGTGGTCAAAATTACCAGCCCCTCCTGGGTTTCCTCGATCGGAATCCAGTGGCTGCTTTGCACGTATTCACGCTTCAGGTTTTTCAGCAAATCTGCCGGCTTGATGCGATCCGCCTTGTATGGCTCGTAAGGAACCCCGAAGAAGGTGGACAATGCCTTGCCCAACGCGGCGGAGCTGACTTGGAATTCATCGATCAACACCTCCTCGATGTCAATTCCTTTGCGGCGGGCGGTGCGGGTTGCCAATTCGAATTCTGCCGCGGAAAGCACCGCATCAGCCACCAAGTGGTCGTATTTGGTTTTGACCGAGGCACTTTGCTGGCGCTGGCGCAATGCCACTGCCATGCTCTGCGCCAGCTCCTGCACGCCTTCCTCAACCATCGCCGCAAAAGGGACGCCTGCCTTGTTATTGATGACTTGGATGACGCCGACCAGATCGCCGCCAGTATCCAGAATCGGCGCAACCAGCATCTGCTTGGTACGGTAACCGGTGCGCTTGTCCACCTCCTGCAGAAAACGCAGGTGCGTGCTATAGACGGCCAACTCCTGCTCATCATAGACATCCTTGATGTTGAGCAGCTTTTTGTGCATTGCCGCATAACCGGCAACGCTCTGTTCGGCAATCGGCAGTTTGAGATCCTTGAAGGAATTCAGGCCGGTCTTGACCTTGGAAATAAGCGAGGCATTGTCTTCGCCCACCACATAGATAGTCAGCCGGTCGGCATTGAACAGCGTGCAGATGTCCTTGCTGACATCCAGCATGATTTCGTCAATATTGCTGGTGGCGTGTATCTTATTGACGACGTGATTGAGGTTCTTGGTGAACTCGAGCTTGAGGCTGATTTCACCAATATTATTGCCTGCTGCGGTATTGGCCGCCATGACTGTACTCATTCCTGCTCCCTTGCCCGTTTCACCAATCTACTGCTGCACCGATCTCGGCACCGACCACAACCCACCATCCAGAACCTGCACATCATATCCAGCCTGCGCCAGGATGAATGCAGCAGCCGCGCTGCGCCGCCCGCTCTGGCAATAGGCGATATATTTCTTGCTGCGATCCAGTACGCCAATCGCATTGCGTATGTCATTCAACGGCACATTCATCGCCCCGGGTAGCCTGTCATAACGGTACTCCGGCGGATGCCGCACATCCAGCCACACCGCACCCTGCGCGACGGCTTGCATGGCCTGCTCATAGCTCAACTTGTGCAGTAGCGGCTCTTGCAACAGCGCCAGGAAATCCTGCCGCCCGAGGCGCAATAATACCCCGTTGGATTTCATCGTGACGGTCGCATTACGTTTGACGCCTGAAATAAGCGCTTCCTCGCCAAACACGTCGCCTGCCTTCAGGTTGGCAAGCGGCATATCCACGCCACCCATGCGGCGCGTCACTTGGGCGCGGCCACTATCGATCAGGTAATAATAATCACCCTCTTCGCCCTCGCGGATGATGACATCGCCCTCCCACACGACAATCGCTTCGATACGCTGCAATAGTGCGCTGATGTTCGCCATTGGCAAATGCGCCAGCGGTCCATTCTTGATGTTGTCCGCACTGAACATGCTGGAGTTCAACAAATGCTTGATGCTGGTCGATGCATCGATGCGGTCTTCGCGGCCAGCCACGGCGGGAGAACGCTCCGCCGAATCATGCTGGGAAAATTGATCCAATGTCACCATCCGGTCCAGCAATTCGTCATCGACACGCAACAACTGGCTCTCACGCAATGCCAAAGCGGAAACGATATACGGCTGGCGCTTGCCCAACGGATGCTTGGCCCATTCGGACTGCGCACTGACTACTACCCTGTTGCCATCCCGGTAAACCAATTCGAGCTCGCCATCCACCAGATAGACCGACTGGCCTTGCAACCCATGCGCCTTGAACGGATCGCTCCCTTTGGTAACTGTTTCGATATGGCAATAATCGAGCAACTCGCGCAACCGCGCCGGGCCGAATGAAGAAATCGGCTCCAGTCCGGCCAGCACTTTGATGTCGAGCGCGTAAGTCATCGTCTGCCTTCTATAACCAACGATTTGGCAACCGTCTTTTGGTTGCTTATAACCAGCCAGTTGGTTGCCGTTAACCAGCGGCTTATGTCACCGTATTTTGCGAGTTGGGCATAAAGCCGCCCATCCCTGCGAACCCCACTTGGTGACATAGCCGAATGGCTATGCAAAGCCTTTTGGCAGCCTAGTGGAATGGCTAGCAGTTTCACCAGTGGGGTGGCTATAAGTAGTGGCTTAAGCGCAGTCTTATCGCGCTTTAGTCCAATACTTGGTAGTTCCATCAGTTGTTTCATCAGAACTCGAATTCCTGATTGTTCAACAACATTTTGGGGCACCGGCCATGAACACCGCTTTCAATCTGCTGCATGGTCAGCTCCACCTCGCCGGGCTTCAGGTGGGTGACAAACACCTCAGCCTCACGCTGGAATTTTTTCAATTCCTCAGTCAACAAGCTGGGGCAAAGATGCTTAGAAAGAACCGCCAGCTCTTTTTCACCATCCGAGAACGCGGTTTCAATGATGAGATAGCACAAATTTTCAATCCTGTTGATCACCTTCCATACCGCATCGTTGGTGGTGGTATCCCCGCTATATACCAGGCTCGCCTTGCCGCTATCCAGGTGAAAGCCAACCGCAGGCACGGCATGATTGGCCGGGATGGCGGTTATCCTGCGCCCGTCCAATACGATAGTCTCACCCAGCCCTATCGGCTGGTAACGCATGGAAGGCTGCCGGGCATTGGGAATTTCGCTGAAATCCGGCCATATTTTCCAATTGAAAATATGCTGCTTGAGAATATCCAGCGTTTCCTCGATGGCATAAATGGTCAATGGACGATCGCGCATGAACCACGCGCTGTCCACCATGAACGGGATGCAGGCGATGTGGTCGAGATGCGAGTGAGTGATAAAAACATGATCGATCATGCTGATCTCGGTGAGGCTGAGCTCATTGACGCCCGTTCCCGCATCGATCAGCACGTCATGATCGAGCAGGAACGAGGTGGTGCGCAGATTGCCACCGATCCCACCGCTGCACCCCAGAGTCCTGAGCTTCATTGTTTTATCACCTTTCTCTGGTGAGTGGGAAGTGGAGCGGCGCTTCGCGCCTCAGTAGAAAGTAGGAAAATCTATTCCCTACTCCCTACTCACCACTTACTATCATGTCATTTCGTCTGGAACACGAATACGCCATCCCAATCCGCAGCTGGCGGATTCTTGCGGAAGTAGGCAACGCGTTCGGCGTAGATTCCATACAGCGCGGTTTCCGGCGACATACGCTGCAAGTTCATCAGTTGCAATTCGGCCTGATCCCAATCCTGCCGGCGATACAGGCGGCGCACTTCATGGAACAGCTTGACTTCATCCTGCAGCGGCTTGCTCACTTCGCTGAGTAAGCCAATCGGCTCGTAAATCGCCACGGGCTTATCCTTGCCTTTTACCCGCACATGGTCAAGCTCGCGATAGACAAAGTCGTTTACGGCATTTTTGGTATTTTCACCGACGATCACGCCGACACCGTATTGCTTGGTGATGCCTTCCAGGCGCGAGGCAAGGTTCACTTCGTCGCCCATCACCGTATAGGCCACGCGCACTTCCGAGCCCATGTTGCCGACGCTGACGCGCCCACTATTGATGCCCACGCCAATGCGAATCTCCGGCCAGCCGCGTTCCTTGAAATGCGGCTGCAAGGCTTTCAAGGTCGCCTGCATCTCGATGCCCGCCAATATGGCGTTGCGCGCATGGTTCGCATCTGGCAGGGGGGCGCCCCAGAACGCCATGATGCAGTCGCCCATGTACTTGTCTATGGTGCCGCGATGTTTATAAACGACGTGAGACAAAGGGGTCAGGAACTCATTCATCAGCAACGTCAGCTCTTTTGGATCCAGTCCTTCCGAGATACTGGTAAAGCCGCGCACATCGGAGAACAGGATGGTCATCTCGCGGCTCTCGCCTTCCATGGACACGCTTTCCGGATGCTCCGCCATCTCCTCGACCAATTCGCTCGGCACGTATTGGCCGAACAAACCGGTGATCTGGCGCTTGGTGCGCGATTCGACGAAATAACCGTAGGACATGTCCAGCGCAAATAGCAGCGAAATCATCACAATGCTGTTCGCCACCAGCATTAGCAAATTTCCGTAGTGCCACACAACCAGGCTCAGGCCTTGTGTAATGACAAGCATAAACGCAGAAACCAATATCGCCTTGGCTGGGCTCAATGCCGGCAACAAAAAACTCAAGGCGACACCGATCAGCAACAGCCAAATCACCTCGGCTCCAACCATGTAGGCAGGCTGCTCTTTCAGATTCTGGTCAAGAATACCGGAGATCATATTGGCGTGCACTTCCACCCCAGGAAAAACCTCCGCTACCGGTGTGGCACGCATGTCCAACAACCCCGGCGCTGTAGTTCCGACCAACACTATCTTACCCTTAAGTTGAGATATTTCCACACGATCATGCAGTACATCCGTGACAGAAATATAGGAAAAGCTCCCCTGTTTGCCGCGGTAGGGCACAAACGTCGCCACATTACTGTCCACTGGAATTTTTAGACTGTGGTCGGCGGTAGCCAGCTCCAACCACTCCAGACCGCCATATCCGCTGGTATTATCCTCGACAAAGCCTGGCAGCAGTTTAGGATGTCCAAGCAAGGCGCGCACCATCGCGATGGACAGGGACTCATAATATGCACCGTTATATTCAGCCAGCATCGGTACACGCCGTACCTCGCCATCAGAGTCCACTAATGGGTTGAAATGTCCGGCACTTGCCGCAGCTTTTTGCAATTCTGGAAGGTTTGCCCCGTAGCCATTCCAAATCGTAAATCCAATCGGCCTCCCCTTGAACGTACCCGCCGGAAAAACCGGTTCAGGCAGAGCTCCTGATATATTGACATCACTCTGGTTAGTCAGGTAATACCCTAACACCACATTGCGATTCTTGATCTTGCTGGCAAACAGATTGTCATATTCAAGTTGCGGCTGGATTTGTGCCAATGTCGTATGAAACTGCGCATCACCCTTGAGCTGATTCTGCCCGATTCTCTGCAATACCTTGAGCCCGGAACTCTCATCCTTTTCGGCAAATACAATGTCAAAACCAACCACCGCAATGCCGTACTTATCGAACAGCTTGTCCATCAACAAAGCCAGCCGGTCGCGACTCCACGGCCAGCGGCCTTCTTCCTTGAGACTTTTTTCATCGATATCGAGAATAACAATACGATCATCCACTGTGCGCGGCATGGTCAACTGCAAACGGTAATCGTAAAGAATATCAGACAGCCGATCGACGAAACCCAGCCTGTAGAAATGTGCAGCATTGCCTACAAAAATCAGAACAATCAGCAGCCCAAGCCCTATCAACATCGCATTTTTTTTCATGCTGCGGATCCTGGTATAGCCAGCCACTTGGCTGTCGTTAACCAGCGGCTTATGTCGCCGTATTTTGGCGACTTAGCCGAATGGCTATGCAAAGCCTTTGAACAGCCTGGCAGAATGGCTAGTGGTTTCATCAGGAGACAGAAGGCGGAAGCATCCGCAAGGTATACGCCGAAAATAGACAACCTTCCACCCGGCAGGCCGATTATGTGATTGATACAAGGGAAGAGGGGAGGAGTTATCCTCAGCCCTCGCATCTCAAGCCTCAAATCTTTGCTCCTCCGTTAAGGCAGTCATGAGAGATTGCCTCTGCAGTTTTTGCCTTCCGTTATTCCTTGAAATAAAACTCCATCTTCACTCCTGCCAACTCGATCACATCATGATCCTTAAGCTGATGCGGCTGGTCGCTCAATGACACTCCGTTCACCATCGGATGGCTTGCGCCTTCCACATGGGTAATGAAATAGCCGTGCGGGCGGCGGGTCAGGACAGCCACCTGCACGCCTGGTTTGCCCAGCGTGGTGAGATTTTTAACCAGCTCCAGCTCTCTGCCGGCATTGGGGCCGGTCAGGATTTGCACCGCAGCCGGCTGCGGCACTGAGGCTGCGGCCACAGCCGGCTGGGCAACCGGCGGGGTTGGCTGAGGCACTTCAAATTTGCCGGTTTTCTCCATCGCTTCTGCCGCAGGTTTGGCAATCGGAGTGACTTGCGTCTTGATCAGGTTCATGGTCGCATCGCCTGTTTCCGCGCTCGGAGCAGCCTGCTTGACCGGCGCGCGCAATACCATGGTCTTCTCGAAATCAGCGGCGCTCGCTTGGCCGGCCTGATCGTTAAGGTATTTCAGCTTGTATTTACCGATTTCTACCAGGTCATTGTTTTGTAGGAAGTGCTTTTTGGTTGGCACCCCGTTCACCTCCAGCCCATTGGTGCTGTCCAAGTCTTCGAGGAAGGAATCGTGCAGGATGGTGACGATCGCGGCATGCTCGCCGCTCACCGCCAGATTATCGATGACGATATCGTTATGTGCCTTGCGCCCGATGGTCATGCGCTCCTTGCTCAGAGGGTACTCCTTGAGCACCACCCCATCCATACTAAGTATTAATTTTGCAGCCATAGTCGTGACCCTTCCCCAAACTGAATTTTGAGCCGATTATTTCTTAAACCACCAATTATTTCTTAAACCAATGAAGCAGCTTTGCCAGCCAGCCACGCGGCGCGGCAAATTCGCCATTTACCTTGATCAATATCACCGAAACATTGTCGCGACCACCGTTGTCATTCGCCATCTGGATCAATTGCTCCGCCGCCAGTGGCAGGTTACCTTGCATCGCATACAACGTGGACTGGATATCCTCATCTTCCACCATATCGTTCAGGCCGTCCGAACACAATAGGTAAATATCCCCAACCAGCACGTCATGCACATGAATTTCCGGCACCACTTCGGCATCGATCCCGACCGCGCGCGTCACCAGATTCTTGTTCTTGGACAGGCGCGCATCCTCAACACTGATCATCCCGCAGTCAATCTGTTCCTGCAGCAGGGAATGATCACGGGTAATCGTCTCCAGCGTCTCGCCGCGCAACCGGTACATGCGCGAATCGCCCACATGCCCGACGATCACGCGGTTGTCATAAAACAGCCCGGAAACGATGGTCGTCCCCATCCCTGCATATTGCGGCTGGCTCTGCGCAGCCTGAAAAATCGAAGCATTCGCCCGCTGAATATTGTCACGCAGCAGCAGCACCCCCAGCTCCTCACCGCTTGCCTCATCGCGGTCCGTCGGACTCGCATTCTGTAAGTGCTGGCAGATTTCCGTCGCAACGACCGAAACGGCAATGCCACTCGCCACTTCCCCCGCATTATAACCACCCATCCCATCTGCCAGTACGACCAAGCCGCAAGCCAATTCCTGCGCAACGCTGTCTTCGTTGTGCGAGCGCACCATCCCCGGATTGGTTTGGCTAACTATTTCAAGCGCGTCTTCTATTTTCATAGTTCACCCCTGCAAGCTGGCTGCGCATTGGCGTAATGCTTCGGCCATTTCCGCACCATTGGCATAACGGTCTTCGTTCTGTTTGGCCAGCGATTTGTTGATGATTGCCACCAGGCACGGCGGCAAATCCGGCCGGATGCTCAAAATATCAGTGTGTGGTTCATTGGCGATACGGTACATCAGCTGCGCCATTGAGTCTCCCTCGAACGGAAGCTTACCACAAGCCAGTTGGTACAAGCTCGCTCCCAGCGAGAACAGGTCGGAACTACCCTGGATTTTTTTGCCCGCCAATTGCTCCGGTGACATGTACGATGGCGTACCCAATACCATGCCGGTTTTGGTTTTGCTCGAGTCGGTAATGCGCGCAATGCCGAAGTCGGTCACCTTGGGCGTGTCCGTCTCCGGGTCGTACATGATATTGGCCGGCTTGACATCGCGGTGCACCACATGCTGCTTGTGCGCGTAATCCAGTGCATCGGCGACACGGGCAATGATACCCATCATCTTGGGCAATGGCAGCAAATTATCCGGCTTGGTGAACGGCACCAGGTCCTTGCCCTTGAGGAATTCCATTGCGATATAGGCCAGGTCATGCTCCTCGCCGGCATCATAGATGGACACGATATTCGGATGGTTGAGGCGCCCGGCCGTTTCGGCCTCGCGGAAGAATCTGTCTTTCACGTCCTGCAATTCGTCCGCCTCGAATTCCTGAGCCAGCGCCATGGTCTTGATCGCCACCACGCGGCCGATCTTGGGGTCCTTGCCGTAATACACCACACCCATCGCACCCTTGCCGAGTTCCTTCTCAATCTCGTAGCGGCCCAGCATTGGCTTGGACACGCCTGCCCTGTCCAGCACCATCGTGCTGGCGTTGGTGCGCCCGCCTCCGCCACCACCCAGAATGACGGTTTCGGACATGGCTCGTACCTGTGTCAGGCGTTGTTCCAGATCGCGGAATTTGGGATTGTATTCCGCCATGTATTTGAATACCGATTCGGCCTTGTTGAACTGGCGCTTGCGCTCAAAATCCAGCCCCAGGTTGTACAACACCTCCATCAGGCTATCGTCGATTGGAACCTTGCGGAACTTGTCGAATGCAATGTCCAATTGCCCCTGCCCCTGAAAAGCCAAGCCCAGCATGCGATTGCTTTCCGCGGATTCGGCATCGGACTTCTGTTTGCCCTTTTCGGTCAGCAGGTGCCGCTTGGTAGTCAGCAACAAATGGCCCACCAGCAACAGCGCGGCAGGCAGCATCAACTGCAACCACAGCGCCTGCGCCATCAGCACGAAATGCGTCGCCAGCAACGCCACAAGCAGCGCGCCGGTAATCACCGCGCCGATGGCAGCGCTCAGGCGTGGCAACAGCAGGATCAGGTACAGCGCGACCAGCAGGAACACGCCTATTTGCGCCATCGTCCCCCAGCCCGGCGCAACGAAATAATCCCCCTTGAGGATGCTGGACACCGAATGCGCCATAGTAAGCGCGGGAGCCATGCCCGGAGAAACCGGCGTCACCTGCAAGGTGCCCACGCCGGCAGCCGTCGCGCCGATCAGGACAATCTTGTCGCGGTATTTTTCCGCCGGAATTTTGCCGGTGAACACGTCATAGAAGGAATCCACCGGGAAGGCGGGCCGCCCATCCCTGTCCTTGTAAAAATAAGTGTGCATCTGCAAGGCCGGGTCGGTAGCGATTCTCTGGTTGCCCAACTGCACGCCCTCCCCCAGATTGACATGGATATCCTTGGGTTCGAGATTGAGGCTCCTGGCCGCCAGCACCAAGGACAGCGACGGGTAATATTGGTTGTAGTAGCCCACCACCAGCGGTTCGGTACGCACCGCGCCGTCTACATCCGGGAAACTGTTCAGGTGCCCGATGGCCAATGCCTTGCTGCCCAGCGCCGGAATCGGCAGCAGCACGCTCCGCGAAGGTAGCGGTTGCGCGCCGGAACCGCTGGCATCTTTCACGTTGCTGAGATTATTGCGCAGCACATAGTCAGGCAATGCCTGATTGGGCTTGCCTTGCGGCTCGCCCAACTCGAAGAACATCGCCAGCAGCACATCGTTGGCCTTGGCCATGCTTTCGCTGAGCTTCTTGTCGTTATCGAGATTTTTTGCCGCCTCCAGCAGCAACGCATCAAGCTGGGATAATTCCGCCGGCCCGGCAGGGGCGACCATGCTTTCCGGGTTCACTACACTCACTGCGCTTGCCGGAACTGCCGTACCAGCCAGGCTTTCCGGGCTGGTATTTCCCGGTCCGGCGCCCTCCAGCAGGGAAGACTTGCCGAGCAACCCGGCAATTTTGTAAATGTAACCCAGCCCGGCATCGACCTGCGGCTCGAAGAAAAAGGCGGTATAACCAATCACCTTGGCATGGCCGGCCGCCAGGATATCCACCATCCTGGCGTGGATCTCGCGCGGCCATGGCCACCGCCCCAGGTTGGCGATACTCTGCTCGTCGATCGCAATCACCGCAATCTTGTCGCTCGGCGTACGCGACGAGGCCAGCACCCCCAAGTCATAAGCCTTGCGCTCCAGACTTTGCATCAGATCGCTGTTCGCGCCAAACATGAACACCAATGCGACCAGCAAGCCGACGAACCAGTCTTTTTTCCAGAACGACCACTTGTTCATTGCCACTCCCTGATGCTTGCCGTCAAGCAGATTACATCGCGAATATTAAGGTATTTCTCAACAACGCACCACAATCCTTTTGATTTATAGCGGATTTAAGGAAATGAACAGCTTTAGGGACTCTCTATTATTTGATCAACAATACCGGACAGTTTGCCAAATGCAGCACCTTGTTCACCACCGACCCCAGCAGCAATGCCTGCAAGCCGCCCTGCCCCTGCCTGCCCATCACAATCTGGTCCACGCCCTGCCCATTGGCATATTGCACAATCGCTTCCGCCGGCGTGCCGACGCTGATGTGGTATTGGTAGGGCAATGCGGCGGCATCCAGCGCCGCACGCGCCGACTGCAATGCCGCCATACCCTGTTCGCGATAATAATCGTCGATGGTTTTCTGGTTGATGAACAGCTTGACGTTGCCGGTCGCCACATTCCACTGCACGTTCAGCAATAGCAGTTGCGGGCGCTCCTTCAGCGCGGCGATATTGTTGATCACGTGGTCAACCGCACGCTGCGCATTGGCCGAGCCATCCACCGGAATCAGTATTTTCATCATTCCCCCTTTACGATTTATTGTGCGAGCCGGGCGACGGGTCGCCCATCCCTGCCAGAACCTTTTCCGATACAGCGGTTACTTCCTCGTCCACCAGGTCAACCGCTGCCACGGAAACTGCCTTGCGCATCGCCAGCCGTTTGCCGAGCGCCACCACCAGCAGTGCGCACGCCGCCGGGACCAGCCAGTGCAGATAGTGGCGCG
This sequence comes from Gallionella sp., assembly GCA_035720625.1. Taxonomy (GTDB): domain Bacteria; phylum Pseudomonadota; class Gammaproteobacteria; order Burkholderiales; family Gallionellaceae; genus Gallionella. Next base: position 14,462 of record DASTNS010000059.1, read on the forward strand.
CCTCGGCGATCGCTGCGAACAACGCCTCGCTGACCAGCATCTCGCCCGCCACATAGCCGAGCAGCGCGCCACCCGCGTAAATAATGATCGGAAAACGATCGATCAGCTTCAGCACCAACTGGCTGCTCCAGGCAATCAGCGGAATGCTGACCAACAGCCCGAACACCAGCAACGACGCATTGCCCTTGGCTGCGGCGGCCACGCCCAGCACGTTATCCAGGCTCATCACGAAGTCGGCGATGATGATGGTTTTGACCGCGCCGAACAGCCGCGTATCGGCCTTGATGTTGCCCGCACTGTGTTCCTCTTCGGGCAGGATCAGCTTGACGCCGATCCACAGCAACAGCAATGCGCCGACCAACTTCAGGTAAGGCAACGACAGCAGGCCGACCGCAAAGAAGGTCAGCACGATGCGCAACCCGATTGCGCCGGTCACGCCGAACAGGATGCCCTTCCTGCGCTGCGCCTCCGGCAGGTTGCGGCACGCCAGCGCGATTACCACCGCGTTGTCGCCGCTCAGCAGCAAGTCGATCATGATGATCTTGAACACATCCACCCAGAACTGGGGGGTAGAAAACATCTCCAGCATTGCCTAGCCTTTCAGTATCTGAATCTTTTGTATCGCGCGCCGTGACTGGCATGCGGACGCAATCTTACCGAAATAATGCCTGTCGCACAGGGAAGATTGATACGCCTGAAACAGGCTATTGTTTGAAGCTCACTGTCACCCGCAATCCCTTGCCTTCGCTCACTGGCTGCATCTGCAATGCTGCGTCGTGCACCTCGGCAATCCGCTTGACGATGGACAGCCCGAGGCCGCTGCCGCTGGCCTGTGTGTCCAGCGGGCGGTAGAACCGCTCCAACACCTTGTCGCGCTCCTGTTCCGGAATGCCCGGGCCGTTATCGCTCACCGACAGGCAGACCGCCCCCGGCTGATGGGTGATGCTTACCTGAACCGACGTACCGGGCGGGGTATACCGCATAGAATTGTCGAGCAGGTTGCGCAGCATCACCCGCAACAGTCCCGGATTACCATGCACCGCGGCTTCATCGCCCGCCAGCAATTCGAGTTGCACGCCTTTTTCCAGCGCGGCCGGCGCAAGCGCCGCAATCGCCTCGGCGGCGATATCCCTGAGCCGGCACGGCTCCGCCACGCCGCGGTCCAGCGTATCGACCCGCGCCAGCGTCAGCAACTGCTCGATCAGATGGGCAGCGCGGTCACAGCCGAGGATCGCGTTGTCGAGCGCATGGATGCGTTCCGCCTCTCCGGAAGCGGCCCGCGCCACTTGTGCCTGCGCCTTGATCGCGGCCACCGGGGTGCGCAATTCATGCGCGGCATCCGCGGTAAAGCGCCGCTCTTTTTGCATGAAGGCGTCGATGCGCGTGAACAGCCGGTTGAGCCGCTCGATCAGCGGCACCACTTCACGCGGCGCGGATGACGCATCCAGCGCGGCAAGATTGTCCGGCTCGCGCTGTTCCACTTCACGGGTCAGCTTGTCCAGCGGGCGCAAACCGCGCATCACCGCAATCCACAGCAGCAATGCCAGCAGCGGCAGCGAGAACCACAGCGGCCGCAGCAGGTTGCCCGCGATGCCGCGCGCCAGTTCGTCGCGCACCTCGGTGCGTTCCGCGACATGGATCAGGTATTCGCCGGATTCGTCCCAAGTGCTGAAGACGCGCCAGCGGTGCCCGTCGATGGTGTTGTCGCTGAAGCCGCGCTCCCTGCTCGCCAGCGGTTGTTGCGGAGCATTGGCGGAATGCAGGCGCAGCTGCTGTCCCTTATCCCATACCTGGAACGCGACACGGCGGGCATATTTGTGCAGCAGCGGCGCATGCTCGGTTTCGAGCTCGTCGAGGTCGTGCGATGCCTGGACGACCAGCAGCGCAGCAGCTTGCGCCAGGTGCGCGTCCAGCACCTCGTCGAATTCCTTGCGCGCATCGCGGTAGGTGAAGGCGGTCGCGCCGAGCCAGACCAGCGTGATCGCCGCCAATGCCAGCACAAGCAGCCGTTGTTTGAGCGAAGCGCGTTGCCACATGTCAGATGGCCTTGTTGTGCGGCATCAGGTAGCCGACGCCGCGTATGGTTTCGATCAGTTCGGGGAAAAGCTTGCGGCGCAGATGATGGATATGCACTTCCACCGCATTGCTTTCGATCTCGTCTCCCCACGCATAGAGTTGTTCTTCGAGCCGGGCGCGCGACAGCACTTTCCCCGCATTGAGCATCAGCGCATGCAGCACCGCGAATTCTCTGGCCGAAAGCTCGACCGGTTTGTCCCGGTACAGCACACGATGCGCGGCGGGGTCGAGCCTGACGCCGGCAACCTCCAGCAAGGGCTCAGCCTTCCCACTGGCGCGGCGTATCAGCGCGCGCAAACGCGCCGCCAGCTCGCCCATGTCGAACGGCTTGACCAGATAATCGTCCGCGCCGGCATCCAGCCCCTTGATGCGATCATCCACCGTATCCATCGCGGTCAGGATCAGCACGGGGGTCTGTGTATTTGTCTGGGCATTGCGGCTGCGCAGGCGGCGCAGCACCTCCAGCCCGGAAAGGCGCGGCAAGCCCAGATCCAGCACCACCGCCGCATAAGGCTCGGTGGCAAGCGCCTGTTCCGCCGTCGCACCGTCTTTCATCCAGTCCACGGCGTAGCCGGACTGCTTCAGGCCAGCCTGAATCGCATCGCCCAACAGGGCATCGTCTTCGACTACCAACACGCGCATTTTTTCACTCAGGCAATAACGCAGAACTGTTGCAATTTTGTATTCAGCCCGGCCTGCATTTCCTTATTGTTCTTACAGTGCCACTTATGAGCCAGTAGCGATTAGCCGTCATCGTGCTGTCTTGCGCACCGGATCTGCACTTGGTTTAAACATTCCGGTTGCCGGATAACCGACCCAGAATGCCACAACAACGGCCAGTATTATGATACCCAGCCAGAGATATGAGCGGCGGATACCCTCATCCGGCTCGGCAGACTTGAAACCGGTGACCATGGAAAGTACCAGATTTTCACGATGCAGCACGCTGCTCACCACCACTCCGGCGATGTGGATCAATACCACGGCCAGCATGGCATCGGATACAAACTTATGCAGATCTTTTATCGCATCGCCACCGATATCCTGAAACGCCAGCACCCCGGACACCCCGCACAAAATACCCAGCCCCAGCAGCAGCCAGATCGCCACGCTTCCGGCCGGGTTGTGCCCCACATAATGCGCGGGCTTGCTTTTGAGCAGCGACTGCACATAAGCCACAATCTCGCCGTGCTTGAAGAGGAACGAACGGAACTGCGCATAGCGTGTGCCAAAAAATCCCCACAGCAATCTGAATGCGATCAGACCCAGCAAAGTGTAGCCGAGCACCACATGGACATCCCGGTCAAGCTCCGACTCTGCATTCAGGTATGCGCCGCCAAATGACAGCACCAGCAGCCAGTGAAAAACCCGTGTTGGTACGTCCCAAACCAAGATGCGTTGACTCATGATGTCTCCCTATTACCTGGGTATCCTTATATCATGTTCATTGAAGTTGCCACGATCCGCCTGCGGGTGGCAAGCCGCGCAATTGGCCGGACTCTTCACCAGCGGATTTTTCCAGACCGCCGGACTAATTTCGTGAGCGTCATGCTCGCGCTTGAACCAGGCAGTTTCGGTAATCCGCAGTGGCGCTGTCGGGGCGTTCCAGCGATTGGAGGCGTTGTTCACCAGAAAATCGGTGATCTCTTTGTTGTCCTGGGCATCCAGCGACGCATCCGAGCCGAAATGCTTATCCAAACCGGCCATGACTTTGCGCCAGGATTCGGCGGGCAGCAGCTTCGGCGCATAGGCGATATGGCAATTGGAACATTCCTGCTGAAACTTGGCGTTGGTTTGCGCGGGTTGAGCTGGCTTGCCACGGTTTTCGCCGCCGTATTTTCTGCTGTATTTCTCACCGTATCTTTCATCGCGATCATCATCAGCCTGCGCGACAGACATTGTTATGCCCATTGCCAACAAGGCAACAGCAAGCATCCGGAAAGTTTTCTGATTATGAATCGACATGGCAGCCTCCTTATTTCTTGACGGTCAGCAGGTAGGCAAGCACGTCGCCCTTTTCCTGCGGCGTGCAAACACGATTCAGCACATCGTTGCAATTGCGCTTGAACCATTTTTCCACTTTTTTCGGGTTGGCAAATCGCTCAGCATTGGCAGACGGGGCCAACGGTTCAATGGCCTTGCCAGTCTTGGCATGCTTACCCGGCGTAGCGGGATTGTCGGTATGGCAGGAAGCGCAGCTCCATTCATACCCGTGCTTTACCTTGAAGAAACTCTCCCCGCGCGCGGCCGAGAATCCCTGGAAGCCGGGTGTGCCCGACGCTTCCTTCTGAATGGAAGTCAGTATCTCGTTGGGCGTTTCCGCAAAAGCCGGTTGCGCCGCCAATCCGGCAATAATTATAAGCGCTAAACCCGACGCATAAAATATACGAAACATTTTTGATCTCCTGAATTAAATTGCGAGGCGCGCAGGATAAAAGGCCAAGCTTAAGGAATGCTTAAGTACAAAAAATATTTGGTGTAAATCTCCACAATGAGTTGTGGCAGTTGAAATGGATGGTGCCGCTTGTCGGATTCGAACTGACGACCTACCGCTTACAAGGCGGTTGCTCTACCAACTGAGCTAAAGCGGCATTACAAAAAACGAGGGCGACCGGAGAGTTTTTGCGAACTGGTGGGTCGTGGCAGATTCGAACT
>DASTNS010000060.1:0-5953 GCA_035720625.1 Gallionella sp.
CAGTTAAAAAACCTGTCGGACGAAAACGTCCGCCTCCAGGAGGATCTGGCGTTTTTTCAAAACCTCACCGCGATGCGCGGCAAGGAAGGCGAGTTGGGGGTGCATCGCCTGAGGCTGGAACGGGACAAGATACCCGGCGAATATCATCTGCGCATGTTGCTGGTGCAGAGCGGGCAGCGTGTCAAAGAATTCAGCGGCAGCTATCAACTGGTTGCCACGGTGCTGAGGAACGGACAGCGGACTACGCATTTATTTCCGCAAGATGCGCCGGGGAATGCTCAATTTCAGCTCAGTTTCAAGTATTATCAGCGTGTTGAGCAAAACATCCAATTGCCGCAGGATGCCCAACTGGAAAATATACAAGTGCGGATATTCGAGCAAGGGGCGAGCGAGCCGAAAGTGCGGCAAAATGTCAGCCTGTCATAAAGGAAAATTTGGCAGAAGGAGGGCTTATGTTTGGCAAAAAACACAGTAAACCGCAAAGCCGTATCGATTCGCTGATCGGCGCGGGAACGACCATCGAAGGTGATTTGAGCTTTAGCGGCGGGATGCGCATTGACGGGCAGGTGAACGGCAATGTGGTTGCAACTCCAGGCAAGCCGAGCACACTGGTGCTGAGCGAGCATGCGCGGGTAACCGGTGAGATCAACGTCACCCATCTGGTAATCAATGGCGTGACCACCGGCCCGGTATTCGCCAGCGAATATCTGGAACTGCAGAGCAAAGCCAAGGTCAATGGCGATGTGCATTACAAAACGCTGGAAATCCAGTTGGGTGCAATCGTCGAAGGGCGCCTGATACACAGCAATGTCGCCGCGCAGGACAAGGTCGTGGCATTCAAGTTGAATAGTGGCGAATAATTAGGAGATAAACATGAACGCAGTAACCGAAACGCAAGACCCGCTGATCTTTACCGACAACGCGGCGAACAAGGTAAAACAATTGATCGAGGAAGAAGGCAACGCCGATCTCAAGCTGCGCGTATTCGTCAGCGGCGGCGGCTGTTCCGGGTTTCAGTATGGATTTACCTTCGATGAAGAGGTCAACGAAGACGATACCGTGATGACCAAGAATGGCGTGCAACTGCTGATCGACCCGATGAGCTTCCAGTACCTGGCGGGCGCGGAAATCGACTATTCGGAAGGCCTGGAAGGTTCGCAGTTCGTCATCAGGAATCCGAGTGCCGCATCTACCTGCGGCTGCGGCTCCTCTTTCTCGGTCTGATTGGGCTTGATTTCAGTCACGGCGAGGGGGCGTAAGCCCCTTCGCTTTTTTATGCCGGATGGATCGCGCCCAGAACGCAGGGATGGCGCGCTCCCGTGACGGCGGGCAGGTTGGCCGGCTTGCCGTGCAAAGCCTGCTGTGCCAGCCAGGCGAAGGCGATGGCTTCCAGGTAATCGCCATCCACACCGAGGACATCCGTGGTTTGTACGCTGCTGCCCGGCAGCAAAGCGGCGATGCGGTGATACAGCGCCAGGTTGTGCGCGCCGCCGCCACACAGATAGATTTCCGTTGCGTCGGCACAGTATTGCCGGATAGCTTGCGCGATGGTGCGGCAGGTCAGTTCCAGCAGGGTGGCTTGCACATCCGCCGCCGCTTCGCCGCCTTGCAGTTTGCCGCGCAGCCACGCCATGTCGAATAGGTCGCGCCCGCTGCTCTTGGGTGGCGGCAGGGCGAAGAACGGCTCATTGAGCATTTTTTCCAGCAAGGCGGGCAGTGCCTTTCCCGATGCCGCCCATGCGCCGCTGTCGTCGTAGGGTTTGCCGAGGTGCTGCATGCACCATGCGTCCATCAGCAGGTTGCCGGGCCCGCAGTCAAAACCCGTCGTATTGCCACCGGGAGGAAGATCGGTCAGGTTGCTGATGCCGCCGATGTTGACGATGATGCGGTGGCTGGTGGAATGTCGCAGTACCTTGTCATGAAACACGGGAACCAGCGGCGCGCCTTGTCCTCCGGCGGCGATGTCGCGGCTGCGAAAGTCGCTGACCACGGTGATGCCGGTCAATTCGGCGAGCAGTGCGGCGTTGCCGATTTGCAGCGTATAGCCGTGTTCGGGGCGGTGGCGGATGGTTTGGCCGTGGCAGCCGATGGCCTGGACTTTTGCGTTTGATGAGTTTGCCGTGTCGGGCAGCGCATTGACTGCTGCGGCATAGAGCTGCGCCAGTTGATTGCCGGCCAGTTGCATCCGATGCAGTTCGTTGTGGCCGGGTTGGTGCAACGCCAGCAGGTCGTTCCTCAGCGCATCGTCGAAGGGAGCATAGTGCTTGGCAAGCAGCTTGGGTTGCACTTGGCCCAAGTCGACAAGGACGGCATCAATGCCGTCCAAGCTGGTGCCGGACATCAAACCCACATACAGTTCCGGCGAGTGCTGCACGGGATGTCTAGTCGAGTTTGGCGAGGTTGGTGTTGCGCAACAGGTTCAGGCGCGCAACGAAATTGTCCGCCATCAATTGAAACGCGGCCATGTTTGCAGCATTGACCGGCTGTGCGTCCGGCAGGGCGACGCGCAGTGGGTCGCGTTGCTGGCCGTCGATCTTGAATTCATAATGCAAGTGCGGGCCGCTGGTCATGCCGGTCATGCCGACATAGCCGATCACATCGCCCTGCACCACGCGCTGACCGCGGTGCAATCCCTTGGCAAAACGCGACAGATGGCCATAGACGGTAGCGAAGCGGCCTTGATGACTGATCATGATGAAGTTGCCATAACCGCCTTGTTTGCCGAAGGATGAGATGACCCCGTCCGATGTTGCCTTGACCTTGGTGCCGATCGGGGCGGCGAAGTCTACGCCCTTATGCGCGCGCCATTGGTTCAGCACCGGGTGGAAACGCGAGTTGGAAAAGCCGGAACTCACCCGCGAGAATTCGATGGGCGAACGCAAGAAGGCTTTGCGTACGCTCTTGCCCTCCGGCGTGTAATAATCGTTCTGGAAATAGACGGCGCGGTAGGCTTGGCCCTGATTGATGAATTCGGCTGCCTGGATGCGACCGGTATTTACTAAAGCTCCATCGCTGTAAGTCATTTCATACACCACGGTGAATTTGTCGCCCTTGCGCAAATCATGGTGGAAGTCGATGTCGCCGCTGAAAATCTCGGTCAATTGGTTGGCGGCGGCTTCCGGCATTTCGGCAGCATCGGTTGCGGCATACAGGCTGCTTTTGATCTCGCCGGTACGCACAAACAGGCGTTTTTCCAGTTGTGCCGGCAGGGTGCGGGTCGTGTAGCCATCACCCTGTTTTTCAATCACGATTTGCGCGCCGTTGTCGCCCAGGTAACGCAATGCGACGAGTCCTCCGTCGGCATTGGTTTCGGCTTGCACTTCGCGGCCGACGGCCAGCTTGCGGAAGGATTCGGCCTCGCTGGCAGTGCGCAGATAGGCGCTGGCAGCGGCATCTTCGATATTCAGGCGGCGCAACAATTCAACCACCGTGTCGCCGCGCTGCACGCGCTCGTTGCGCCAGAAGCTGGCGATAGTATTTACGTTTGGTGCGATTTTGGGCAATGCGACCTGTTCGATGGCGATCCTGGTCGAGTTCAAGCCAAGATCGTTTTGCGGCACCAGGCCGAAAGCGGTGACCACCCCCAGTAACGGCATGGTGGACAGGGTGACGAACCAGCGCAATTTTATTTTGCGTTCTTGGCTGAGCAGGTTTTGGGTTAACATTCGCGCCTCCTTAGAATTGCTTTGTCTTGTTTTTGCAGCGTGCTGCGTTTTCGATTGGTGCGCACTTTACCAGAAAGGGGCACCCCCTCAAAACCGGGCTGACAGGTGGTAGGCGAAAAAATCGAGTGGTAAAACATGGCCGATGGGCGGTTGAAAAAAGGGAGCGAACGGTAACTTGGCTTTTTCCGAACTTGAATTGATGACGAATATGATTGAAACGACACATCAGGACGCACTGGCTCAGATCAAGCGCGGCGCCCATGAGCTTTTGCTGGAAGGCGAGTTGAAACAAAGACTTGCGTATGGCCGCCCGCTGCGCGTTAAGGCGGGTTTCGATCCGACCGCGCCGGATTTGCACCTTGGCCATACTGTGCTGCTCAACAAGATGCGCCAATTGCAGGATCTGGGGCACCACGCGCTGTTCCTGATCGGCGATTTCACCGGCATGATCGGCGACCCGACCGGCAAGAACACCACCCGCCCGCCGCTGTCGCGCGAACAGGTGCTGGAAAACGCCCTGTCCTACCGCGACCAGGTGTTCAAGGTGCTTGACCCGGAAAGGACCGAGATCGTGTTCAACTCGGCATGGATGGACAAATTCGGCGCGGCGGACCTGATCAAGCTGGCGGCCACGCACACCGTGGCGCGCATGCTGGAGCGCGACGATTTCGGCAAGCGTTACAGAAGCAGCCAGCCGATCGCCATCCACGAATTCATCTACCCGCTGGTGCAGGGATATGACTCCGTAGCGCTCAGGGCGGATATCGAGCTGGGCGGCACGGACCAGAAATTCAACCTGCTGATGGGGCGCGAGCTGCAAAAACATTATGGGCAACCGGCGCAGTGCGTGCTTACCATGCCGCTGCTGGAAGGGCTGGACGGCGTCAACAAGATGTCCAAGTCGCTGGGTAATTACGTCGGCATCACTGATACCCCCCAGGATATGTTCGGCAAACTGATGTCGATTTCCGATACGCTGATGTGGCGTTACCTGGAATTGCTGTCGTTCCGCAGCATGGGCGAAATCGCCGGCTGGCGCGAAGAAGTCGCGCAAGGGCGCAATCCGCGTGACATCAAGGTACTGCTGGCGCAGGAAATCGTCGCACGCTTCCATACCCAGCTGGCCGCCGTGGATGCGCTGGCGGAATTCGAAGCGCGCTTCCGCCAAGGCGTGCTGCCGGACGACATGCCGGAAATCGCCGTCGCTGGCACGGGCGGGCAGATCGGCATCGCACAACTCCTCAAACTGGCCGGATTGGTCGCCAGCACCTCCGAAGCGCTGCGCATGATCGAGCAGGGCGGAGTCAAGCTTGACGGCGAAAAAGTCAGCGACAAGGCTTTGCAACTCAAGGCGGGCGCAGTCGTGGTTGCGCAAGTCGGCAAGCGCAAATTTGCTCGGATAACGGTCAGTTAAATTCCGGTTGTGGCGAGCAGCCTGTTTTGCTAGAATCGCGCCCTCAATTTTTTGGTGGAAGGTAGTTTGTTCATGACAACTGTACGAGTTAAAGAGAATGAGCCGTTTGAAGTCGCAATGCGCCGTTTCAAGCGCTCTGTGGAAAAGACCGGTCTGCTGACCGATCTGCGCGCCCGCGAATTTTACGAAAAGCCCACCGCGGAACGTAAGCGCAAGCTGGCTGCCGCCGTGAAGCGCCATTACAAGCGCCTGCGCAGCCAAACCCTTCCTCCCAAGCTGTACTGATTTGGCTTTTGCCGATCTGCCGCGCCTGCCTTGGGCGCAGCGGTTGGTCTTGATATGAGCCTCAAGCAGCAAATCACCGAAGACATGAAAGCCGCGATGCGTGCCAAGGATACGGCGCGTCTCGGGGCGATCCGCCTGTTGCTCGCTGCGATGAAGCAGCGCGAGGTAGATGAGCGCGTCGAATTATCGGATGCGGATATTGTCACCATCATCGAAAAGATGAACAAGCAGCGGCGCGATTCCATCAGCCAGTACGAAGCGGCAGGCCGTCAGGATTTGGCGGATGTCGAAAAATTTGAAATGAGCGTGCTGGCTACCTATATGCCGCAGCAGCTCAGCGAGAGTGAAATTGCCTCCGCCGTGGCCGAAGCGATTGTCGCAACCGGCGCGATGGGCCAGCAAGACATGGGCAAGGTGATGGGTACGATCAAACCCAAATTGGCCGGTCGCGCCGATATGGGCAAGGTTTCCGCCCTGATCAAGGCGCAACTATCCAAGTAATTCCCGGTTAACCGTTCCACCGGCGCTTGGCCGGTAGTAATGAAAGGTGCGGGCTTGATTCCGAAAAGTTTTATTCAGGACCTGCTTA
>DASTNS010000061.1:0-18186 GCA_035720625.1 Gallionella sp.
CGGTAGCCGGCGTCAGCGCCAGCAGCACCGTGAACATGGTTTTCTGGACACTGCTGGTTCCGTGCGCAAACGGCCCGCTCTTTTTCATGATTGCGATACTCATGCGTTGACCTTTTCTTCGGTTGTAGCCTTGGCTTCGCCGGTATTGCCCGGCGAGGCGTTATCTGAAGCCGGTTTGCGCGCGGCTAGGGCAGCACGCTTGGCCTCAGTGGCTTTCTCGATGCGGATAGTGCGCCCCTCGGCCAGTGCCTTGATGCGTTCGTTCTTGCGATTTTCGCGCTCCAAGTCGTTCAACACGCCTTTGGCGTAGTTGAAATAGTGCACCAGCGGGATATGCGATGGGCATACCCATGAGCAACTGCCGCATGAGAAGCAATCCATCACGCCCAGCCTGGCGGAAGCCTCCAGATTATCCTTGCGGATGAAGGCCGCCATATCCACCGGTGATAGGCCGCACGGGCAGACGGTGACACAGGCACCGCAGCGGATGCAGGCACTGGTTGGATTGTCGTTGATCTCCTCGGCGGTAAGCGCCAGGATGCCTGAGGTGCCCTTGACCACCGGTACGTCCAGGCTGGGCAGTGGCTGTCCCATCATCGGTCCGCCGTTGACTACACTCTCTGGGCGTACCGAAAAACCGCCGCAAAACTCAACCAGGTCGGACACCAGTGTGCCAATCGGCGTCAGGACATTGTTGGGCTCACGTATCGCGCCGCCGCTCACCGTAACCACCCGCGCAACCAGCGGACGGCCAAAGCGGACGGCATGGTGTACGGCGCGAGTAGTGGAAACGTTGTGCACCACAATACCGAGATCGGCGGTCAACTTGCGTGCCGGAGTCTCGAGGCCGGTGATCGCCTGCACCAGATGGCGCTCCGAGCCCATCGGGTACTGTACCGGCACAGCAACCACTTTGATTTCGGGGAAAGCGGCGGCCGCCTTGGTCATGATCTCGATCGCCTGAGGCTTGTTCTGTTCGATGCCGATGATCACCCTGGACGTGCCCAGCGCATGAGCCATGATGCGGGCGCCATCGATGATTTCATCGGGATATTCACGCATCACCCGGTCGTCGCAGGTCAGATACGGTTCGCACTCTGCGCCGTTGAGCAACAGGATATCCAGTTTCTTCTGTTCGCCGAGATTCAGTTTGATCGCTGACGGGAAGGCGGCACCGCCCATGCCGACAATGCCTGATTGTGCGACGCGGTCGTTGATCGTGTGTGCGTCGGCTGCAAAGGGATCGGCAATGGGTTCGGGCAGCTCTACCCACTCGTCCTTGCCATCGGGCTCGAGGATGATGGTGGTCTGCGGCAATCCGGAAGGATGGGGGGCGGTCACATCCGTCACCGTCTTGATGCGGCCCGACGTGGGCGCATGCTGAGACGCCGACACCGTACCCTGGTTGCGCGCGATCATCTGCCCTTTTTTGACCAGCTCGCCCTCGGCTACCAGCACCTCGGCTGGGGCGCCGATATGTTGCTGCAACGGAATGTAGAGCGCGGCGGGCATCGGCATGACAACGATGGCTTTCTCGCTGGTCCGCTCCTTGCGGTAATCGGGATGGATACCACCGCGTATCGGGAAAAGTTTCATCTGTGACTGCTCCTTTAGTGCGCGTGCCCGACTTCGGGCTCGGAGTGTGTTTGCTCAATTTCGGGCTTGGGCCAATGCCAATTGCGCAGCGTCACCCGCACCGGAACCATCACGATGGCATCGGTGGGACAGACGGGGACGCACTTGCTGCAACCGTGGCACGCATCGACGATGATCGTATGCATCAGCTTGTTGGCGCCCATAATGGCATCTGTCGAACACTCCCGGATGCAGCGCGTGCAGCCTATGCAAAGATCCTCGACGATGAATGCGTGTTCCGGCACCTTCTCTTCGTGCTCTGAGGTGTCGGCGGTAACGCCCAGCTTCTTGGCCAGCGCCTCGATCACCGCTTTGCCGCCGGGAGTACACAGGGTCACCGACGCCTCACCCTTCGCCAGCGCCGCCGCGTACTGGCTGCAACCGACATAGCCGCACTGGCCACATTGCGAACCGGGCAGCAATTCCTTCAATTCCTCTTCCAAAGGGTTTTCTTCCACGGCGAGGAAACGCGCCGCCACGCCGAGCAGACCGCCCAACACGATACCCATTACTGTAAGACTGCCAATTGCGATCCACATATCGATATCCTCAGCTCGTGCTCATGCCGGAAAAACCCATGAACGCCAGCGCCAGCAGGCTGGCGACGATAAAACCAATCGGCGGACCCGCAAACAGGCGCGGTGTATCAGCCAATGCCAGCCGCTCACGCAGTCCGGCAAAAATGACCATTACCAAGCTATACCCAATGGAGGAAGCGAAGGCGAACAGCGTGGCGCCGATGAAGTTCATCTTGCCCTCAACCAGCAACAGGGCAACGCCCAACACCGCACAGTTGGTGGTAATCAGCGGGAGGTAGATACCCAGCATCTGGAACAGCGGCGGCGACACCTTCTTCACGATCATTTCGGTGAACTGCACGGTAGCGGCGATGATCAGGATGAAGGTCACCGTGCGCAGATAGTACAGACCATAGGGATGCAGCAAATAAGCCTCGACTGCCCAGTCGGCCATCGAGGAGACGGTAATCACAAAGGTGGTTGCCATGCCCATACCGACGGCTGTGTCGATGCGTGTGGTGACACCCATGAACGAGCACAGCCCAAGAAAACGGGCCAGGATGACGTTGTTGACCAGCGCCGCGCTTATCATCAAAAGTACGTATTCTTTCATTCCCTGACCCTCATTACCCTGACCTTCATTACATGACCCCTCGCCTACTCAAGAATTGCATGTTTCGCCTGGGCTGGCTCGACGAATAAAACGGGGGACGAGATCGCCCCTGACCAGCAGACGACCGGCACCCAAGCGCGCCAACCCCAATCCAAGCGCAAGACCTGCGAGCATGGCTGCCATGGTGATGATGTCGCTGCCAGCCGCCCACTGTGCCAGCGCTCCGGCGAGCAGCAGCGTGGTGAGCGGAATGACATAGGCGGTGATCGAAGCCCTGAGCAGCGCGTTCTCGCGGATACCCACCACCACCCGCTCGCCGACCCTGAGACCGGCATCGTTGACGAGCTGGAAACGGCGCGCCTCCAGCCGGCTGGCCGTGGTACCGATACCCTTGGAGCCGCACGCAGATGCAGATGCGCAGCCACCGCAACTGGAACCAGACTCGGGCACCAGCCAAGCCATATTACCTTCCACAGCCACCACATATGCGGTACCCTCGACCATCGTGGGAGCGCTGAAATCCGTAGTGCCGTCCACAGTTTCCCCCATGCTCATGCTTCCACCGTGGAGATCACGCCTTCGGGTGTGACATAGATCGCCTTCCGCCCCCCGGCAGACCGGAGAATATATTGGCGACGCTCGACTGGTGCCATCAGCATGGCGGTGGAAAGGCCGTCGGCAACGATGCCGGTATCTGCCACCACCGAGACCCCCAGTAGCGCCGGTGCAGTGCTGCCGGTGCGGGTATTGATCAGATGGGTGAAAGTGCCTGCGGAATCAAACAGGGTGCCGTAACCGCCCGAAGTGGAAACGCATTTGTCCACCACATCCAGCGTGACAACCGTACGGCCGGGATCGGCGGGATTGGCAATGCCGATGCGCCAAGCGGAGCCATCCGGCTTGGCCGACAGAGCGCGCGGCTCGCCCATATCAACCAGCATGCGGTCGAAGCCGTGGGCGCGCAAAACATCGGCGACACGATCGGTAATATAGCCTTGCGCACCACTGTTCAACGTCAACCCCATCCCGGGGCGGACAAAGGATACCCGCTTGCGCCCGGCATCCACCTCGACTGCACGCCAGTTCACCAATTCAAGTGCGGCGGTAAGGTCGCGTGGCGACGGTCCAGCCGGATCGGGATTGCTTGCGGTGAAATGGCGGAAATAAGTTTGCCACACCGGTTGTATGGTGGGGTCATAGACGCCATCGCTGATTTTGGCCAGCGACAAGGCGCGGGTGAGCATAGCGATGAAATCGTCCGGTGCGTTTTCGAGCACGCCTTCGCGGTTGAGCATCGAGATGGAGCTGTCCGCACGGTAAACGCTGAAGATCGCCTCAAGTCGTTTCAGTTCATCCAGTCCGGCAGCGATGGCGGCACGCGCCTGAGCCTCGTCGGTATGGTAAAGCTGAATGGAAGCCGGCGCACCCAGTGCGGTACCCTCCCAGCGTACCGGCTTGGCCTGTGCCCCCCCAGCCTTCAGCAACAGCGGCAGACCGGCAGCAGCGGCAACAAAAGTAATAAAGCGACGGCGTGACATTACGGCAGGCATAAGGGCAACCTCAAATAAATAATTACTGGTTTGTTTGAAGCGGTTAAATATCGCATGCCAGCGATTCCATTAACAAAAAAGCAACAGCTCGCCTTAAACAAACCAGCAAACGCTATATCAAAAATCTGCAAAAATCCCCGAAAGCGGCGCGCACAAAACGATGAGCGGGCATCATTACACCGCATGGGCGCAGTTTCCATCTAAATTTGTACGCTGAGCCAACTTAGGAGAAGACAATGCGATACATGAAAAATTCAACAAAAAAACTCTGCGCAAATTATATTGCAGCGCACTGATTTAGGGAAGCGGTGGGGCACTATTTAACCAGCCACTTACCCATCCTGTTCCGGTGTATTGGCGGCTATGCAACGCCATCGCACCCTAGTTCTATTTTTTAGAAGCTCCCTCAAGCATCAGAATAGGGGCGCAATAAATCACGCCCCTTGGTAGATGAAAAATTGCATTGATGCCGCAGGCTGATCAGATCGGCTCCTGGTATTGACTCTCCAATAACCTGGCCTGCGCCGCCGCCAGGCGTGCGATCGGCACGCGCGGTCCCGAGCAGGAAACGTAATTGAGCCCGATGTGATGGCAAAAACGAATCGAGCCGGGATGCCCGCCATGTTCGCCGCAAATGCCCATTTTCAAATCGGGATTGGTTCCTCGGCCTTTCGCCACCGCCATTTTCATCAACTGCCCCACGCCCTTGATATCCAGCACCTCGAACGGGTTGTCTTCCAGGATGCCGGTTTCGTTGTAGGCAGGGAGGAATTTGTTCTCCGCATCCTCGCGGCTGAAGGAGAACGTCGCCTGGGTCAGGTCGTTGGTGCCGAAGGAGAAAAACTCGGCGGTTTCCGCCATGCGTCCGGCACGCACGCAGGCGCGCACCACTTCCAGCATCGAGCCGAATTTGAATTGCACATCGATGCCGTGGGTCGCTTTCACTTCCTGGTGAATGCGCTGGACATAACTGTGGATACGCTTGAGTTCTTCCACCGTGGCCACCTGCGGCACCATGATTTCGGGGTAAATCTCGATGCCATCCTTGGCGCACAGCGCGGCGGCTTCCAGGATCGCCCGGATCTGCATCGAGTAGATTTCGGGGTAAGTGATGCCCAGCCGCACGCCGCGATGCCCCAACATCGGGTTGACTTCGGCCAAGGCCCTGACCTTTCTCAAGATCACTTCCTTCTTGCCGATCACATCTTCCTCCAGATGTGACTCCTTAAAGGTATCCAGGCTGCCCATGAGTTTTATCAGACCATCGGCATATTGTTGGTAGAGCTTTGGGTTGAGCATCTTGAGCGTATCCGGCAACTCTTCCAGGCCATCGATGGTGTCGCGCAACTGGTGCAGGTGGGCGATTTCCAGTTCGAGTTGCGCGGCGGTGGGCAGAAATTCGTGCATCGGCGGATCGAGCAGGCGCACAGTTACGGGCAGCCCCTTCATCGCCTTGAATATGCCCTTGAAGTCGGCGCGCTGGATCGGCAGCAGGCGGTCCAGCGCGGCTTGGCGGTCTTCCTTCGTCTCGGCCAGGATCATTTCCTGCACGATCGGCAACCGGTCGGTGCTGTTGAACATGCGCTCGGTGCGGCACAGGCCGATGCCCATCGCGCCGAACTCGCGCGCACGCAGGGCGTCGCCGGGCGTGTCGGCGTTCGCCATCACCTTGAGCTTCGCCATCTCGTCCGCCCAGGACAGCAGCGTGGCCATTTCCTCGGAAAACTCGGCCTCCACCGTCGGGACCTCGCCGGCATAGACATGGCCGGTGCCGCCGTCGATGGTGATGACATCGCCTTCCTGCAAGGTGGTCTCGCCGATCTGGGCATTGCGAAGATGATCGTTTATTACGATCTGGTCGCACCCCGATACGCAGGGTTTGCCCATGCCGCGTGCCACCACAGCGGCATGCGAGGTTTTGCCGCCGCGGCTGGTCAGGATACCCTGTGCCTGGAAGAAGCCGTGAATATCCTCGGGTTTGGTCTCTTCGCGCACCAGGATGATTTTCTCGCCGGCACGGCCGCGCGCCTCAGCGGTATCGGCGTCGAACACAATCCTGCCGGATGCCGCGCCGGGCGAGGCAGGCAGCCCCTGCGCCAGCGACTTGCCATAAAAGTTCGGCGCCAACTGCGGCACCAGCAACTGTTCCAGGATTGCCGGCTCGATGCGCAGCAGCGCGCGCTCCTTGGAGATTAAACCCTCATGGAACATTTCCACCGAAGTGCGCACCATGGCACGCGCGTTCATTTTACCGTTGCGCGTTTGCAGGCAATACAGGATGCCTTTCTCGATGGTGAACTCGAAATCCTGCACTTCGTGATAATGCGATTCCAGCCGGTTATGCAGCGTCATCAACTGACGGTAAATCTCCGGCATTTCCTGCTCCATCTCGGCGATGGCCTTGGGTGTGCGGATTCCCGCCACCACATCCTCGCCTTGCGCATTGACCAGGTATTCACCGTAGATCTGGTTTTCGCCGGTGCCGGGGTTGCGCGTGAAACCCACGCCTGTGCCGGAATCGTTACCCATGTTGCCGAACACCATGGTACAGATATTCACCGCAGTGCCGTTGGCTTGGTCCTTGGTGATCCTGAATTGTTTGCGGTAATCCACCGCACGCTTGCCCATCCACGAGCCAAACACCGCACCCACCGAAATTTCCAACTGCTCATAGGGATCTTGCGGGAAGGGCTTACCGGTGTGGTGCTGAACAATGGCCAGGAATTCGCCCACCAACTCCTTGAGATGCTCGACGTTCAGATCCAGATCCTGGGGCGCGCCGTATTTGCGCTTGATCGTAGCCATGCGTTCGTCGAAATGCTCGTCGCTGATGTTGAGCGCGATCTTGCCGAACAACTGGATGAAACGGCGATAAGTATCGTAGGCAAAGCGTTCGTTGCCGGTTTGCTTGATCAGTCCTTGCAGGGAAGTTTCGTTGAGTCCGAGGTTGAGGATGGTATCCATCATGCCCGGCATGGACATGGACGAACCGGAACGCACCGAGACGAGCAAAGGGTTCTCGCCGCTGCCGAAACCCTTGCCGGTTTTCTTTTCCAGTGCCTGCATGTAAGTCTTGACTTCAGCCAGCAAACCATCCGGCAGTTTGTTTTTTTCCAGGTAGGCAGTGCACGCATCGGTAGTGATGGTGAAACCGGGGGGGACATTCAGGCCGATCTGCGTCATCTCACACAGATTCGCGCCCTTGCCTCCCAGCAGCATCTTGTTCTTGCCATCACCCTGCTCGAATTCGTAAACATATTTTTTGCTATCAGTCATAACACCCCCCTGTTTGATATTTGCATATTACCGAGCTTTACATAATTCATAACAGATGCCCTCACCGCGGCCATCAATCCCGCAAGGCAACCTCACACGCTTGCAAAGCAAGCGCAGTGAATTGCCTACTGTTCGGTGAATACGGGAATCCAGACAAGTAATTTCCATGCAGCGAAAGTTTGGGTCAGACTATTTGTCAGTCGGCCCCTTCTTCTTGGCATCGGCCGCCATATGCTCAAAAATTGCGTAGTGCTTCCGCAATTCCTTATCGAAGAACGCTATTGTTTGCCCGCTATCTGCATCCATCTTTTTCACCAGACCGCGGAAGCGTGGTTCGTTCTTGACAAACTCGCGGATCGACACGGTGGGCTCCTGCGAATCCAGCGACAGCGGATTCTTGCCTTCCTGCTCGCGGCGCGGGTCGTAACGGTACAGCGGCCAATGGCCGGTGTTGACCGCCAACTCCTGCTGCTGGTGCTGGATGTTCATTTCGTAGCCGTGCTCGGTGCAGGGACTGTAGGCAATGATCACCGACGGGCCGTCAAAGGATTCGGCTTCGATGAAGGCCTTCAGCGTGTGGGCGTCCTTCGCGCCATAGGCGACCTGGGCAACGTAGACATTGCCGTAGCTCATGGCGATCTGCCCCAGATCCTTCTTGCCGGTAGGCTTGCCGCCGGCGGCAAACTTCGCCGTGGCGCCGCGCGGCGTGGCCTTGGAGCACTGTCCGCCGGTGTTTGAATAGACTTCGGTATCGAGCACCAGAATGTTGACGTTGCGTCCGGAGGACAGCACGTGATCCAGGCCGCCGAAGCCGATGTCGTAGGCCCAGCCGTCGCCGCCGATGATCCACACGCTCTTCTTCGCCAGGTAGTCGGCCAGGCTCTCCAAGTTGCGCGCCTCGGCGGAATCGATGCCGGCCAGCACCTTGCGCAGGGCCTCGATGCGCTCGCGCTGGGCGAAGATACCCTCTTCGGCAGATTGGTCGGCGTTGAGGATGGATTCGGCCAATTCGGCACCGACTTTATCCTTCATCACCTCCAGCAATTCGCGCGCATGCTCGGCATGTTTGTCGAGGCTGACGCGGAAGCCCAGACCAAATTCGGCATTGTCCTCGAATAGCGAGTTTGCCCAGGCCGGACCGCGTCCTTCGGGATTTGTGCTATAGGGCGTGGTGGGCAGGTTGCCGCCATAGATCGAAGAGCAACCGGTGGCGTTGGCCACCACCAAGCGGTCACCATACAACTGGGTAACCAGCTTGATATAGGGCGTTTCACCGCAACCGACGCAGGCAGATGGAAACTCGAACAGCGGCTGCAGCATCATCGCACCCTTGATGGTTGAGGTGCGCAACTTGGTGCGATCGAATTCCGGCAGATTGAGGAAAAATTCCCAGTTTTCTTTTTCCTGCTTGCGCAACGGCGTGATGTCGCGCATGTTGATTGCCTTGTAGGTCGGGTCGGTCTTGGATACCGCCGGGCAGATGTCCACACACAACTCACAGCCGGTGCAATCCTCGGGCGCCACCTGGTAGCTGACGTGCATGCCCTGCTCAAATTCCTTGCCCTTGATCTGGATATGCTTGAAGGTGGGCGGTGCATCCTTGGCCAATTCGACGGGAAAAACCTTGGAACGAATGGCGGTATGCGGGCAGACGAACGCGCACTTGCCGCAGTAGATGCACAGCTCTTCGTCCCATACTGGAATTTCCTGCGCCAGATTGCGCTTGTCCCAGATTGCAGTACCGGTTGGCCATGTGCCATCAGCGGGGAACACCGACACCGGCAGCAGGTCACCACGTCCGGCCATGATCTCGGCAGTCACGCGCTTGACGAAATCCGTCGCGTTAGCACCTACCGGCTCGGGCATTTCGAAATTGCTGGTGACGCTAGCCGGGACTTTCACCTTGTGAAGGTTGGCAAGGGTCTCATTGATCGCCTTCCAGTTGGCCTCCACCACTGCCCTACCCTTCTTGCTGTAGGACTTTTCGGCAGCCGACTTGATCTTCTCGATCGCCAATTCACGCGGCAATACGCCGGAAATAGCAAAGAAGCAGGTCTGCATGATGGTGTTGATACGGCTGCCCATGCCGGTCGCCCTGGCGATGGCATAGGCATCGATTGCGTAGAATTCGATCTTCTTGTCGATGATCTGCTGCTGCATCTTGCGCGTCAGCTTATCCCATACCTTGTCCGGTGCTACCGGAATGTTGAGCAGGAACACCGCGCCTTCGGCGGCATAATCCAGCATCTCGTAACGCTCCAGAAATCCCGGCTGGTGGCAACCGATGAAGTTCGCTTCGCTGTTGCCGATCAGGTAGGGGGAGTGTATCGACTTGGGCGAGAACCGCAGGTGAGAGACGGTAATCGCACCGGCTTTTTTCGAGTCATACACGAAATAACCCTGGGCGTAAAGTTCGGTTTCCTCACCCATGATCTTGATGGTGTTCTTGTTGGCGCCCACCGTACCGTCCGAGCCCAGGCCGTAGAACACGCAACGGTTCACACCGCGGCTGGCATCGTTGCGGAAACTCGCATCCCACTTCAAGCTGGTGTGAGTGACGTCGTCGATGATGCCGATGGTGAAGTTATTCTTCGGCTGGTCCTTTTTCAGTTCGTCGAACACACCCTTGATCATGCCCGGCGTAAATTCCTTGGAAGACAGGCCGTAGCGCCCGCCCACCACGCGCGGCAAGACGGTGAACCTGCTCTTGCCGGCGGTAAAGGCTTCGGCGAGTGCTGTCACTACGTCCTTGTACAGCGGCTCGCCGTCCGCACCGGGTTCCTTGTTGCGATCGAGAACGGCAATACGTTTGGCCGTGACCGGAATAACCTTGAGCAACTCGTCCGACGCGAAGGGGCGGTAGAGGCGCACTTTCACTATGCCCACCTTCTCGCCATGGGCAGTCAGGTGTTCCACCGTTTCCTCTGCCGCATCCGCACCGGAGCCCATCAGGATCGCCACACGCTCGGCATCCGGCGCACCGACGTAGTCATATAGGTGGTATTGGCGGCCGGTGAGCTTGGCGAATTTGTCCATCGCCTTCTGCACGATGCCGGGCATCGCGTTGTAATAGGAGTTGACGGTTTCGCGCGCCTGGAAATACACGTCCGGATTCTGCGCCGTACCGCGGATCACCGGATGGTCGGGAGTCAGCGCGCGGGTGCGGTGGGCGAACACCAGCTTGTCGTCGATCATCTCGCGCACGACTTCGATCGGCACCTGCTCGACCTTGGCCACTTCGTGCGAAGTGCGGAAGCCGTCGAAGAAATGCAATATCGGCACGCGCGCTTCAAGCGTCGCAGCCTGGGCGATCAGCGCCATGTCCATCGCTTCCTGCACGGTGTTGGAGGCAAGAAAGGCAAAGCCGGTAGAGCGCGCCGACATCACGTCGCTATGATCGCCGAAAATCGACAGCCCCTGTGCCGCAAGCGCGCGAGCCGCCACATGCATGACAAATGGCGTCAGCTCCCCGGCGATCTTGTACATGTTGGGGATCATCAGCAACAGCCCCTGCGAGGCGGTAAAGGTAGTCGTCAGCGAACCGGTCTGCAATGCCCCGTGCACCGTGCCGGCCGCACCGCCTTCACTCTGCATGGTGATCACCTCGGGAACAGTGCCCCACAGGTTTTTGGTGCCTTGGGCCGACCAGACATCGGAGTATTCTCCCATCGGCGAGGAAGGTGTGATCGGATAGATCGCAATCACTTCATTGGTCAAATGGGCAATATAGGCAGCGGCTTCATTCCCGTCGATCGTAACCATTTGCGCTTGATACATCAAAAAACTCCTTCAGTCAGTAATTAATGTGTCCGGTTATCCAAAAACAAGTATGGGTCTAACCCGAATATTTCATAAATTCGCATGATGGTTGCACAGGGTTTTGATCGATAGGGTCCGCTAGCGGACGCGAAATCTTGCAGCAGAGCGCCGTAAATTTCTGCGATCTGCCGAGTAATACGCAAGTTTCAGAGAATGCCCAAATTCGCTACAAACGAACGTGATGCCGTAACCAGAATCTTTCATATCAATCAAAAGGCCAGCAGCATAGATTAAATAATCCGTGCCCGACAAATCCAGCAAGCCTAAAAATGTATATTCTATCCCAACTATTTGCGCTACGAAATCTTTTATGTGCCATTACCATATAGCTCGCATGCCCATACCCCTCCATACCTTACCAGCCGTCTTTCTGGAGAAATAATCAGCCAAGGAAACACTTAATCGAATTGCCATTGAGCACGGCAGGGCGATGCCGCTATAATGTTCAATTGAAAACCCAGACAACAATCCGCAGAATACAATTCATAACTATAATAATTACAATCCGGCTGTATTTCAGCATTTAGCCAGACTCAGGATAATTTGTGATCACAAAAATACTCGTCGCCAACCGCGGTGAAATTGCCGTCCGCATTGTGCGTGCCTGCTCCGAAATGGGCATCAAGTCGGTCGCCATTTACACGGATGCCGATCGCCACGCGCTGCACGTAAAAAAAGCGGACGAGGCCTACCACATCGGCTCCGAGCCGGTCACTGGCTATCTTAACGCGCACAATATCGTCAATATAGCCGTTACCTCGGGGTGCGATGCGCTGCATCCGGGTTACGGCTTCCTCGCGGAGAATCCCGAACTGGCGGAAATCTGCGCGCGCCGCGGCATCAAGTTCATCGGCCCGAACGCGGATGTCATCCGCCAGATGGGAGACAAGGTCCAGGCGCGCAATGCGATGATCGCCGCCGGCATTCCCTGTGTGCCGGGCAGCGACGGCAACCTCGCCGATGTGGAAGAGGCGCGTGTGCTGGCAAACAAAATCGGCTACCCCGTGATGCTCAAGGCCACCAATGGCGGCGGCGGGCGCGGCATCCGCCGCTGCGACAGCGACAGGGACCTCGTCAGCAACTACGAGCGCGTGATCTCGGAGGCCAGCAAGGCCTTCGGCCAGCCGGAAGTCTTTCTGGAAAAATGCGTGGTCAATCCGCGGCACATCGAAGTGCAGGTGCTGGGCGACAGCCATGGCAACGTGATCCATCTGTTCGAGCGCGACTGTTCCATCCAGCGCCGCAACCAGAAGCTGATCGAGATTGCCCCGTCGCCGCAGATCACCCAGGCGCAGCGCGAATACATCGGCAGTCTGGGCGTAAAGGCCAGCCGTGCCGTGGGCTATGAAAATGCGGGCACCGTAGAATTCCTGCTCGACCAGGACAACAATTTCTATTTCATGGAAATGAACACCCGCATCCAGGTCGAGCATACCGTAACGGAAACCATCACCGGCATCGACATCGTGCAGGAGCAGATCCGCATCGCCGACGGGCAGGAACTGCAATACCAGCAGGAAGACGTCAGGTTCCGCGGCTATGCCATGGAGTTCCGCATCAATGCGGAAGACCCCAAGAACGGCTTTCTGCCGAGCTTCGGCAAGATCACCCGTTACTATGCGCCGGGCGGCCCCGGCGTGCGCATCGACGCCGCCATGTACAGCGGCTACGAGATCCCGCCCTACTTCGATTCCATGTGCGCCAAGCTCACCGTCTGGGCGCTCACCTGGGACGGGGTCGTCGAACGCGGCCGCCGCGCGCTCAACGACATGCTGATCTACGGCGTCAAGACGACCATACCGTATTATCAGGAAATCCTGAAACATCCCGATTTCAGGAATGCGGACTTCAATACCGGCTTCGTGGAGTCCCATCCAGAGCTGATCGATTACACCACGAGAATCCCGCCGGAACTGAGGGCAGCCGCCATTTCCGCCGTGATCGCGGCACACGAAGGCATCTAACGTGAAGCTCGCGCAGCGATTCGTTTGCCCCCTCTACCGCTTGCGGGATAACCAGCGACTTGGCTGCGGTCTCTTGCGGCCTAGTCGAATGGCTAGTTGTTTCATCCAGAGGGTTGGGGTGAGGGAGACGGGCATGGCAGATTTCATCAACATGGGCGGCATTTTTGCCATGCCCGTTTAATTTCAACCTATCCAATCAAGTTAACGACATGGCAAAAACCCTCATTTCCGAACTGGTGCTGCGCGACGGCCATCAATCCGTGATTGCAACGCGCATGCGCACCGAAGACATGCTGCCCATCTGCCACAAGCTGGACAGCATCGGCTTCTGGTCACTGGAAGCCTGGGGAGGCGCAACCTTCGACTCCTGCGTGCGCTTCCTGAAGGAAGACCCGTGGGAACGCCTCAAGAAGCTGCGCAAGGCATTGCCGAACAGCCGCATCCAGATGCTGCTGCGCGGTCAGAACCTGCTCGGCTACCGCCACTATTCCGATGACGTGGTGCGCGCCTTCGTCGGCAAGGCAGCGGACAACGGCATCGACGTGTTCCGCGTTTTCGACGCGATGAATGACCTGCGCAACCTGCGCGTCTCCGTCGAGGCGGTGAAGAAATCCGGCAAGCACGCCGAAGGCTGCATCAGCTATACCACCAGCCCGGTGCACGGCATTCCCCAGTTCGTCGAGCTGGCACGCGAACTGGAGGCCATGGGCTGCGACACCCTGTGCATCAAGGACATGGCCGGCCTGCTCACGCCCTACGCGACCACCGAGCTGGTCAGGGCGCTGTGCGCCGCCGTCAGCCTGCCGATCCATTTGCACAGCCACTCCACCTCCGGTCTGTCTTCCATGTGTTTCCTCAAGGCCGTGGAAGCGGGCGCCACCATGCTGGATACCTGCAACTCCTCATTCGGCGAAGGCGCCAGCCATTCCTCGACCGAGAGCATCGTGGCCGCGTTGCAGGGCACTCCATACGATACCGGCCTCGACCTCGCCGCGATCCAGGAAGTCACCGCCTATTTCTACGAAGTACGCCAGAAGTACTGGCAGTTCGAGTGCGCCTACACCGGTGTGGATACGCGCGTGCTGGTGAACCATGTGCCGGGCGGCATGATCTCCAACCTGTCCAACCAGCTCAAGGAACTGGGCGCGCTCAACCGCATGAACGAAGTGCTCGCCGAGATCCCGCGGGTGCGCGAGGACCTGGGCTATCCGCCGCTGGTCACGCCGACCTCGCAGATCGTCGGCACGCAGGCGGTCATGAACATCCTGACCGGCGCGCGCTACAAATCGGTCACCACCGAAGTCAAGAACTACCTGCTCGGCCACTACGGCAAGGCGCCGGGCAAGGTCAACGAGCAGGTCAAGAAACTCGCGGTTGGCGATGCGCAAGTCGTGACCTGCCGCCCGGCGGACCTTCTCGAAGACGAGATGAACAAGCTCAGAATCACGTGCGAAGGCCTGGCGAAGAGCGAAGAAGACGTCCTCACCTACGCCATGTTCCCGGATATTGCAAAGACCTTCCTGCAGGAACGCAACGCCGACACGCTCAAGCCGGAGCCGCTGCTGTCCAAGGAAGCCGCCACCGTTTCCTCGGAACGTTACGCGCCCAACGAATTCAAGGTGACGCTGCACGGCGAAACCTTCCATATCAAACTCACCGGCAGCGGACACCACGGCGAAGCCCAGCGTCCGTTCTATGTTTCCGTCGATGGCATCTCGGAAGAGGTTGTGGTCGAAACCCTGAACGAGATCGAGGTTTCCGGCGGAAAGGGCAACGGCAAGAAAAAACCTGTTGCCCCGGTATCGGGCGCCGAACGCCCGCGCCCATCCCATCAAGGCTGCGTGGTGACCGCCATGCCCGGCACCATCGTCGATGTCAAAGTCAAGGTCGGCGACAAGGTCGAGGCGGGAGATGGCGTACTGGTGATCGAAGCCATGAAGATGGAAAATGAGATCCAGGCGCCCCTCAGCGGCGTGGTCATCAGCGTCCATGTCAAGAAGGGCGACAGCGTCGCGCCGGACGAGACCCTGGTCGAAATCCAGTAAATCCGGACAGTGAGCGGCGCAGAATGGTCGCGCTGCTTTTTTGCCGTTCGTGCTGACAGGAATGAGTAGATTATGCCCGCTCCGCAAGCTGTCCTGACACTGGTCGAAAACTTCGAGCGCAATCTCGATGCCTACCGCAGCGGCAAATACAACGAGACGCAGGTGCGGCGCGATTTCATCGACCCGCTGTTCAAGGCGCTCGGCTGGGACATGGACAACAGCGCAGGATATGCCGAAGCCTACCGCGACGTGATCCACGAAGACGCGATCAAGATCGGCAGTTCCACCAAGGCGCCCGATTACAGCTTCCGCATCGGCGGACAGCGCAAATTTTTCCTCGAAGCGAAAAAACCATCGGTCAACGTCAAGGATGACGTGGAGCCCGCCTTCCAGTTGCGCCGCTATGCGTGGTCGGCCAAATTGCCGCTGTCCATCGTTACCGACTTCGAGGAATTCGCCGTCTACGATTGCCGCGCCAAGCCCGACAAGGGCGACAAGGCCAGCAAGGCGCGGCTGTTCTATTGCACCTTCCGCGACTACGCGGCAAAGTGGGACGAGATTGCCGCGATATTTTCCAAGGAGGCGGTGCTCAAGGGCTCGTTCGACAAATACGCCAGCACCAGCAAGGGCAAGCGCGGCACTACGGAAGTAGATAGCGCGTTCCTGGAAGAGATCGAAGGCTGGCGCGACCTGCTGGCGCGCAACATCGCGCTGCGCAATGCCAACTTAAGCCAGCGCGAACTCAATTTCGCGGTGCAGCAAACCATAGACCGCATCATCTTCCTGCGCATCTGCGAAGACCGCGGCATCGAGCCCTACGGCAAGCTGATGGCCTTGCAGAACGGCGTCAACGTCTATGGCCGCCTGCGCGAAATGTTCCGCGATGCGGACGATCGCTACAACTCAGGGCTGTTCCACTTCAAGCGCGAAAAGGGCCGTGCCGAAGCGCCCGATGAATTGACACTCAATCTTGAGATCGACGACAAGCCGCTCAAGGAGATTTTCAAGAATCTGTATTACCCCGACTGCCCTTACGAATTCTCCGTGCTCGGCGCGGACATCCTCGGCAGCGTGTATGAACAATTCCTCGGCAAAGTGATCCGTCTGACGGCGGGCAACCGCGCCGTGGTCGAAGACAAACCGGAAGTCAAAAAAGCGGGCGGCGTGTTCTACACCCCCGCCTATATCGTGCAATACATCGTAGCTCACACCGTCGGCAAGCTGCTGGAAGGCAAGACCCCAAAACAGGCGGCGGGCATCGCCATCCTCGACCCGGCCTGCGGATCAGGATCGTTCCTGATCGGTGCGTACCAACACTTGCTTGACTGGTATCTAGCACGCTATGTCGAAGAAGGTGCGGAGAAACACAGCAAGGGCAAAGACGCGCGCATTCATCCCGCCGCACACGGCGCATGGCGGCTCACCACGGCAGAGAAGAAACGCATCCTGCTCGAACACATCTACGGCGTGGACATCGACACGCAAGCCGTAGAAGTGACCAAACTCTCGCTGTTGCTCAAGATGCTGGAAGGGGAATCAAACGAATCACTGAACAGCCAGATGAAACTGTTCCATGAGCGCGTGCTGCCCGATCTGGAGCACAACATCCAATGCGGCAACTCGCTGATCGGCCCGGATTTCTATGACGGCCAGCTCGACCTCGACGACGAGGCCACGCAACGCATCAACGTGTTCGATTGGCAGGCTGCGTTCCCGCAGATTTTCAAGGTGGGCGGGTTCGATGCGGTGATTGGGAATCCGCCTTACGTGCTTGGCAGAGAAACTTTTGACAATAACGCCAAAGAATATCTCTCATCGCACTTCGATGCGTTTGGTGGTAAGTACGACTTGTATATTTTCTTCACTGAAAGAGCCATTGCCCTATTAGGCAACAAAGGAATGCTTGGATACATTATTCCAAACACCATTTTGGCAAATGAAAACGCAATGGGGATACGCAATGTGATACTTAACCAGACGATGATTGAGCGGATTAGGACGTTTAAGACGAGGGTATTCCAGAATGCCCAAGTCGAGACGGTCATACTCATTCTTGAAAAATCCCTCGGCAGTAAAGAGAATCACAATGTTGTTATCGAGAGTGATGATTCCGTAAATATCCCGCAATCACTTTTCGCGAAAAATGACAGCTACAAATTCAACATTTATAGCGACGCACCTACAGAAAAATTGATTGCTCGCATCCAGTCCGTCTCTGCCCCACTGGGCAATATTTCTGATATTTGCATAGGTATTCAATTAGGCGGACAAAGTGGTGATACGAAAGAAAGCTTTTTGTCGAACAAGAAAGAGGACGAGTCTTATAAGAAGGTGCTAGACGGTAAAAATATTAATCGTTACCAAAAAAAATGGGCTGGGGTTTATGTTCGCTACGATGATTCGCTTCATCGCAAAAGAGACGAAAGATATTTCCTAAATCCAAAGCTAATATTGCGGCAGATTGGCAAGGTACCCACAGCTTCTTATGATGAGGACGAATTTTATACACTTAATACGATATACAACTTAATCGGTACTGATTCATATTCGTTGAAGTATTTGCTCGGAATAATTAACAGTAAATTGGGGGGGTGGTTCTGGCTCAAGAAAAATTGTGACTTTAAGACGCTTTTTCCTAAAATCAAAAAATCACAAATTGAGTCAATCCCGATACGAATCATTAAGTTCGAAAATGCACAAGACCATTCCAGCCACGACCGTATAGTTTCACTGGTCGATAAAATGCTCGCCCTGCACCAGCAACTC
>DASTNS010000062.1:0-4041 GCA_035720625.1 Gallionella sp.
TAACGGTAGGAGAACGGCGGGCCGCGCCAGTTGAGCAGGACGCGCTGCGCTGCGGGCTCGGGCCAGCCCATCTCGCGCGCCACCCGCGCCGGCAATGACGGCAGCTTCCAGCCGTATTCGTTGCGGTACACCAGATACTGGCGCACGGTGCCGTCCACATCGGGATAGATGTTGTGCAACCCGAGGCGCCCGCCGCTGAGTGCCGCCTGGAAGTGCGGCAGCACCACGGCGATAGCGGCGTCCTGCTTTGCCTCGCCGGGCAGCGGTGCCACGCCGGGTATCATGCCGGGTTTCACCTGGCTCAAGGCATCGCTCGCCGGGTCGAGGCGCAGCATGGGGAAAAACGTATTGTGTGTGGCGGCGACGGCAGCGTCGAAATACGCATCGCTGTCCGGGTTATACACGTCGGCATCGCTGAACAGGATGTCGAACACCACCGCCCTGGGTTGCTGCTTTTCGATCTGTTCGAGGAATTCACCCATCACCTGGCGCGGCCACGGCCAGCGCCCGTAGTCCTTGGCCATCGCGGCCAGGCTGGCTTCGTTGATGTCGAGGATGACGATGTCGGGGTCGGGCCTGGGCACGATGATGCGGTAGCGCACCATCGCATCGAATGCCGCCTGGCGCATTTCGGCGGTGGCGTGCAGGAAAGCCGCATCGGCCACGGCGAACAAGGTGAACAGCACCGCAAGGTACAGGTAGAAACTGTTTTTCCAGCGTCGTGCCAGCAGCTCGGAGAAGGCTGCGAAAGCCCGCCGCAAGCGGCTGATCAACAAGAGTCCCGGTTTCACGCGCAAGCCCCTGTGAATAACATGGATGTGCAGCAGGCTTGCGTCAACGCGCAAACCTGCTGCGATTCTACACCGTCGCGGGAGTCACGGCATACTCATGCGCCGGCAGGGAAAAACAATTATGCTATCCTCTCCGCATCCAATTGGACGACAGGACCGCAGGTCAGGGAAGTATGGACTTGAGCAACCTCATGGAGCGTTTTGCCAGGACATGACAGCCGAACAAATTGCGCAACTGGTGATTGAGACGGACGCGGCATCCGCTACGGCAGCGGCGAGGCTGCGCTGTGCGGGAGCATGGGTGGTGCGGGGAATCGCCCAGCTCGAACGGCGACTGGATGCTCTTCCCCTGGCCAGCGAGGGCAATGCGGTGATCGACGGCTCGGCGATATCCGCGCTGGACACTTCGGGTGCGTGGCTGCTGCACCGGCTTATCCGGAAACTGGAGCAACGCGGGTGCAGTGTCGAGATCAAGGGGTTGCGCCCGGAGTTCAGCACCCTGCTGAAGCTGGTTGCCTCCAGATCAACGGCAGCGGAAAGCCAGCTCCCGCCCGCTCCCCCCCTGCTGGTGCTTATCGGACAACAGACCTGGCGCCACCTGCTCGAGCTGTCCGGCATGCTTTCGTTTATCGGGGAAAGCGCGATCATCCTGCTGCGCTCGCTCATTCAGCCGCGCCGTATCCGCTGGCGGCCCGTCCTCCACAATCTGCAGACCGCGGGGTTTGAAGCGCTGCCGATCACCGGCCTGCTGTCATTCCTGATGGGAGTGGTGATCGCGTATCAGGGCGCAAGCCAGCTGGAACGCTTCGGCGCCAATGTGTTCATTGCCGATCTGGTGGGGCTTACCATGCTGCGCGAGCTTTCACCCCTGCTGACCGCCATCATCGTCGCGGGGCGGTCAGGCTCCGCCTATGCGGCGCAAATCGGCACCATGAAGATCACCGAGGAGATTGACGCACTGCGCACCATAGGCGTCAGGCCGCTGGAACTATTGGTTCTGCCCAAGATGCTGGCGCTGATCATCGCGTTGCCCCTGCTCACGGTCTATACCGATGCAACCGGCGTCCTTGGCGGCATGATCATGGCGCGCGCCAAACTCGGCGTCAGCTTTGATGTGTTCTTCGACCGCCTCGGCGACGCGGTCAGCCTGTCCTCTTTTCTGACCGGCATCTGCAAGGCGCCGGTATTTGCCGCAATCATCGCACTGGTCGGTTGCCATCAGGGATTCCAGGTAACCGACAGTGCCGACAGCGTCGGGCGGCAGACGACGGTGAGCGTGGTGCAGTCCATATTCCTGGTGATCCTGGCCGATGCGCTGTTTTCCATTGCCTTCAACTGGCTCAAGATATGAGGGCACTTCAAAAAACCGTAGCGAGCGGCTTGAGTGCAAGGCGCACGGAACAGAGCGACGAGACATATCAGGTAGATAGGCGAGGAAGCGAGTATCGCGCAACGCCGCAATCAAGTCGCGCAGCAGTTTTTTCGAGGTGCCCATGAGTGCCGTGACGGAACAAACACAGGCTGCCGGCGCCGTCGTTGACATCCGCGGCCTGAATACCCGCTTCGGCAGGAATGTGGTGCATGACGATGTCAGCCTGAGTGTGCAGCCGGGGGAGATTTTCGCGCTGGTGGGCAGCAGCGGCTGCGGCAAATCCACGCTGCTGCGCACCATCATCATGCTGCTGCAGCCGGTATCCGGCTCGATCCGGGTGTTTGGCCAGGAAGTGCTGGGGCTGCGCGACGAGGAAGCGCTGCCGCTGCGCCGGCGCTGGGGGGTGATGTTCGAGCGCGGTGCGCTGTTCAGCTCCCTTACGGTGGCGGAGAATGTCGGCATGGTGCTGCGCGAGCATACTCAGCTCAGCGCACGACTGATTGCCGAAGTTGCCGCCATGAAAATCGCACTCACCGGCTTGCCCGCAGACGCGGGTGCCAAATACCCGAGCGAGTTGAGCGGCGGGATGCGCAAACGCGCCGCACTGGCACGCGCCATCGCACTCGATCCTGAATTGCTGTTTCTCGACGAACCGACCGCGGGACTCGATCCGCTGAGTGCGAGCGGCATTGACGAACTGGTGCAGAGCTTGCGCGATGCGCTCGGATTGACCATCATGATGGTGACGCACGACCTCGACCTGCTGTGGCGGGCGGCAGACCGCGTCGCGGTGCTGGGCGAGGGGCATATACTGGGGATAGGCACCATGGAGGAACTCTCCCGCATGGATCATCCGATCATCAGGGAATATTTTTACGGGCCGCGTGGCCGCGCCGCGCGGGAACAGGCATGGAAGAAAAAGTAAATTTTGCCGTGGTTGGCGTTTTCGTGCTGGCGCTGAGCACTGCGCTCATCAGCGGCGTGCTGTGGCTGAGCAGCGGGGAATCCTATCGCAAGATTTACGATGTCTACCAGACCTACATGAAGGAATCGGTAGCGGGGCTGAGCCTCAATGCGTCGGTACGGTACCGCGGCGTCGAGGTTGGCCGCGTGCAAAAAATTGCGCTGGCTCCGGGCAATGTCGAGCAGGTGCAATTGACTCTCGACATCGAACGCGGCACTCCGGTCAAGACAGATACGGTGGCCATACTCCAGACCTATGGAATAACCGGCCTCGCCTTTGTCGAACTGACGGGAGGCAGCCGCGATTCGCCAGCGCTGAAGGCGCAGCCCGGCGAAAAATACCCGGTGATCAAAGCCGGGACTTCCCTGATGACGCGGCTCGATTCCGCAATTACGGCCTTGCTTACCAATCTCACTCGGACCAGCGATAATCTCAATGCCCTGATGGATGAAGACAACCGGCGCGCGTTCAAGAATACCCTGGCGGATATCAAGGCTCTGTCGCACACCCTTGCGGCACGCTCGGCGGCGATTGATTCCAGCCTGGCCAATGCGGCGCGCACCATGGAAAACACCGCGCGTCTGACCGGTGAACTGCCGCAACTTTCCCAGCGCATACAACACAGCGCGGACGCCTTCGACCGCATGGCAAACGAGCTTTCCCTTACCGGAGCGAGCGCAAGCAGCGCGCTGGCAAATGCAAGCAGCACACTCGACGACACCCGCGAGACGCTGCCGGAGGTGCGCCAACTGGTCATGGAATTGCGTGACCTGACCGCCTCGCTGCGGCGCTTCAGCGGCGAGCTGGAGCAGAATCCGGGCGCACTGGTGTATGGCAAGGCCGCAGCGAAGCGCGGCCCCGGCGAATGATTACATGGACAGGCAGATGGCTACGATAAACCTGAAAACCATCAG
>DASTNS010000063.1:0-8607 GCA_035720625.1 Gallionella sp.
GTCGAAGCGCTCGCGAGGCTGGATACCCGCGAGGGCAAACCCGTTGAAGTCGCGCTGACCACCAATGCCGTGCTGCTGTCGCAGAAAGCGCAGGCACTGAAGGATGTGGGCCTGTCGCGCATTACCACCAGCCTGGACGGGTTGACTGAAGAGACCCTGCGGCGCATGAGCGGCCTGGAGGTGCCTGTCGGGACCGTGCTGGACGGCATCGCCGCCGCACAAAGCGCCGGGCTGGCTCCGGTCAAGGTCAATATGGTGGTCAAGCGCGGCATGAATGACCACGAGATCATCCCGATGGCGGGGCACTTCCGCAGCAGCGGCATCATCTTGCGCTTCATCGAATACATGGATGTGGGCCGCACCAACGGCTGGCGCATGGATGATGTGGTCACGGCACGGGAGATACTGGAGCAGGTCAACGGCCGTTACCCTATCCTGCAAGTCAACCCGAATTACACCGGCGAAGTCGCGGAGCGCTGGCGCTATGCGGACGGCAGCGGCGAGATCGGGGTGATCGCCTCGGTCACCCAGGCGTTCTGCCACGCATGCACCCGCGCCAGGCTTTCCACCGATGGCAGGCTCTATACCTGCTTGTTCGCCAGCGGTGGTACGGACTTGCGCGGCCCGCTGCGCACGGGCGCGACCGACCAGATGCTGACCGGCCTGATCGCAGGCAGTTGGGAGCGGCGCAATGACCGTTATTCGCAATTGCGCCATGCCGCAACGGAAATGCCCTGGGAAAAAATAGAGATGTCCTATATCGGCGGGTGAGTTTTCCGTGTCCGGAAAACGCAACTCAACCACGGATGAACACGGATCGACACGGATATGAGCAACGGATCGCATCGGACTTTTCCCCACGCTGCCTGGGTAAAAGTAAAATCAGCATTACGCATGGGATTTCATCCGTGTTCATCCGTGTCAATCCGTGGCTAAATCCTGCCTGGAAAAATTTATAGACTGCCCGCATGAACGACCAACAACTGCTGCGCTATAGCCGGCACATCCTGCTGCCGGAGATCGGCATCGAGGGGCAGCAGCGCCTGCTCGATGCCAGGGCGCTGATCATCGGCCTCGGGGGGCTCGGCTCGCCAGTAGCGCTGTACCTGGCGGCCAGCGGGGTCGGACAACTGACCCTGTGCGACCATGACACAGTGGATTTCAGCAACCTGCAACGCCAGATCATCCATCGCACCGCATCGGTCGGCCAGCCCAAGGTCGCGTCCGCGCAGGCCGCGTTGCGCGGCATCAATCCCGAAGTCGAATGCATCGCGCTGCCGGTGCGAGTCGATGAAGCGCAGTTGCGCGATCTGGTCGCGCAGGCCGATGTGGTACTGGATTGCAGCGATAATTTTGACACGCGCTACGCCGTCAACCGCGCTTGCTTGGCTCAGCGCAAACCGCTGGTCTCGGGTGCGGCGATCCAGTTCGATGGGCAGGTTTCGGTATTTGATTTTCGCCGAGCGGATGAGTCCGAACAAACAGATGCTCCCTGCTACAACTGCCTGTTCCCGGAAGACAGCCAGGCCGCCGAATTGCGCTGCGCGACCACCGGGGTGTTTGCCCCGCTGGTCGGCATCATCGGCTCGTTGCAGGCGGCGGAAACGCTCAAGCTGCTGATGGGGGTGGAACGCGGCCTGAGCGGCAAGCTGCTGACAGTCAACGCGCTGGACATGAATATCATGCGCAGCACATTGAGCAAGGACCCCGCCTGCCGCGCCTGTGGTGGCTCGCTTTCACAGTTCGGATAGGAGTTCACATGGACGAATTGACTCATTTTTCCGATGCGGGCCGGGCGCGCATGGTGGATGTCTCGGCAAAACCGGACACGCAACGCGTCGCCATCGCCAGCGGCGTCCTGCGCATGCAGCCTGCGACGCTGGAGCACATCAGGGCAGGCAAGATCGCCAAAGGCGACGTGCTGACGGTAGCCGATGTCGGCGCGGTCATGGCGGCGAAGCGCGCTTCCGACATGATCCCGATGTGCCATCCCGTCGCGCTGAGCGGCGTGGAGGTCGAGTTCGGCGAGATCGCCGAGCCGGACGCGAGCGGCTGCGCGGGCATCAAGGTCATCGTCACGGCAGGCTGCACCGGGCAGACCGGCGTTGAGATGGAGGCGCTGTGCGCCGCCAGCGTGGCGCTGCTGACGATCTACGACATGTGCAAGTCAATCGATCGGGGCATGCGCATCGAGTACGTGCAACTTGAGGAAAAGCGCGGCGGCAAGAGCGGGGCATGGCTTCGGAGAAATCCGGGAAAACGCGGAGAGG
Source organism: Gallionella sp. (assembly GCA_035720625.1). Taxonomy (GTDB): domain Bacteria; phylum Pseudomonadota; class Gammaproteobacteria; order Burkholderiales; family Gallionellaceae; genus Gallionella. The sequence continues at coordinate 2,271 of DASTNS010000063.1, forward strand.
CGAAGTGATCAGGGTGCTGTTCTTCGGACCTATTGCAGAGCGCATCGGTGCGAGAGAAACGGTGGTGGAATTTCATGCCGGGATGCGCGTGCAGGATATGCGCGACGAGCTGGCGGCGCGATACCCGCAGGCGTTTGAGATCATCTGTTTCACTGCGGTCAACGGCGAGCATGTGCGCGACCTGTCGCTGCCGCTGACGGACGACAGCGAGGTAGCCTTCATGGCGAGGTTTTCGGGGGGGTGAAATGAAGGCTGCGGTCCGGATCCAGCAGGAGGATTTTTCCCAGGACGAGGAAATCATGGCATTGCAGGCCAGCTCGAAGCGCATCGGCGGCATCGCCACCTTCCTCGGCTGCGCGCGCGATTTTTCGGAAGGCCGCGAAGTCTCCGAGATCAGCTTCGATGCCTACGGCAGCATGGCAGTGTCGGAGATGAGCAGGTTGCGCGACGAGGCGATAGCGAAATTCGGCCTGCTGGAGGCGCGCATCGTACATCGCATCGGCACGGTCAAGGGCGGCGAAAACATCGTGTTCATCGCGGCGGGCGCGGAGCATCGTGCACCTGCCCTGGAAGCCTGCCGCTGGATGATAGACGAGCTGAAGCAGCGCGTGCCAATCTGGAAAAAAGAGATCACGCCGCAGGGCGATGCATGGGTGACACCGCATCCATGAGCCCGGTGGAACATCTGTCCGTAATGGCGGCGCAGCGCTACGTCCTCGAAACGGTCGCTACGCTCGGTGTGGAACCAGTGAAACTCGAACAATCGCTAGGGCGCGTGCTGGCCGAGGAAGTGTGCGCCAACCGCGACCAGCCGCCCTATGACATCTCGTCGATGGACGGCTACGCATTGCGCAGCGCCGATCTGGGCAATATTCCCGCCACGCTGCAAATCGTCGAGGACATCAAGGCAGGCGATATGCCGAGCAAGACACTGGCGCCCGGCCAGTGCGCGCGCATCATGACCGGCGCGCCACTGCCGCAGGGCGCGGATGCGGTGATCCGCGTCGAGGATACCGAAGCGATGTCTGCGGGAGCCCTCTCTCCTAACTCTGATGAAACAACTAGCCATTCGACTAAACCCGCAAGCGGGCAAGTCGCTGGTTATCTCCCGCAAGCGGGCGAGAGGGACGCGGTCTCGCTACGCGAGTTCACTACTAATGCGGTGCGAATCAACCAGGTGGTCAAGCCGGGCAACGACATTCGCCGGCTCGGCGAAAACATGCGCAATGGCGAGGTGGTGCTGACCCCCGGCACTGCAATCACGCCGGGCGTGATCGGCGTGCTGGCGACGGTGAAGCGCGCGCAGGTGCAGGTGTACCGGCGGCCGCGCGTGGTGATCCTATCCACCGGCAACGAACTGGAAGGCCTCGACGAGCCCGTCGATCCGAATAAGATACCCGATGCCAACAGCTATGCGCTGATGGCGCAGGTGCAGGCGCTCGGCATCGAGCCGGCGCTGCTCGGCATCGCGCGCGACGACCCCGACGAACTGGCGCGTTATCTGAAGCGCGGGCTGGAATACGACGTGCTGCTGGTTTCAGGAGGCACTTCGGTAGGCGTGCACGATTACGTCCGCCCGACCATCGAGGCCTTGGGCGCGCAGATGTTGTTCTGGCGTGTAGCGATGAAACCGGGACATCCGGTCGCATTCGGCAAGGTCGGCGAAAAAATCATTTTTGGCTTACCCGGCAATCCGGTCTCCAGCATGGTCTGCTTCGAGCAATTCGTCGCCCCGGCATTGCGCCGCATGATGGGACACGCGCGCACCCACCGCCGCACCATCGAGGCGCGGCTCACGCATAACGTGAAGCACCAGCCCGGGCGCACCGAATTCATTCGCGTGCTGCTGGCGCAGGAAGAGGGCGGCTACACAGCCACCTCCACCGGCGCGCAGGGCAGCGGCATGCTGCTGTCCATGGCGCGGGCGGACGGCCTGGCGATTGTGCCGGCCGAGTGCAATGGCCTGGCGGCGGGCAGCATGGTGAAGGTGCAGTTGCTAGACGGCGCAGTTTTCCAGGATGATGCAGGTTTCAGGGAGTAGTGTATGAGTGCCTCTAAAAATTCAGAGTTCGCTCAAATGCAAGGCGTGGAAAAAATTTCGCCGCGCCGCATATGGATAATATGTAAGCAAGAAATTTTTTCCGCAACACAGCAGTTGAGATGAAATCTGGATTTTGAGAGGCACCCATATGAGCATTGCACGCATCGGTATCCTGACCATTTCCGACCGCGCCAGCCGCGGCGAATACGAGGACAGGGGCGGCCCGACGATCCACGCGTGGTTCACGCGCGTGCTGACTTCGCCTTGGGAAGCGGTGGCAAAAGTGATCCCCGACGAGCAGCCGGAGATCGAAGCCGCGCTTTGCGAGCTAAGCGACGTGGAGAGCTGCTGCCTGATCGTTACCACCGGCGGCACCGGCCCGGCGTTGCGCGACGTCACGCCGGAAGCCACCGAGGCGGTGTGCGAGAAGATGATGCCGGGCTTCGGCGAACTGATGCGCACCGCATCGCTGAAGTTCGTACCCACCGCGATCCTGTCGCGCCAGACCGCCGGGATACGCGGCAAGAGCCTGATCGTCAACCTGCCCGGCAAGCCTTCCGCAATCGACGACTGCCTGAATGCCGTGTTCCCGGCTATCCCGTATTGCATCGACCTGATCGAGGGCGCGTACCTGGAATCCGACCCGGAACAGTGCAAGGCGTTTCGTCCGGCGCATGTGAAGCCAAGGTGAATATTGCTGAGTGTCACAAACGGAAATTAGGATCAGGTCAAACTCGATTACGATAATTGGAGCTTACTGCTCAAATCGTAACGAGCACATGCAATGTAATCCGGGGCTCTCTCGGGTACGCCTACTACTCCGCGTATTCCGCTCCACTTGCCTGCCCACCGGCTATAGAATGACGTCCTGAACCACAGGAAAACGCCATGACTTGGAAACTCCTTATCAGTCGCCTGTTCAAGGCGCGTGCGCGTCTCGCCGAGCGGCTTGCACGGTGGTGGAAGTACAGCTTCTATCTCTATCTCGCCGGGCTATTCACGGTGTTCGCGGTGCTCGATGCGACGGTGCTGCATGCGACCGCCGAGATGCGTCAGGCGACGTTTGACGCGATGGTGCGCTACCGCCTCATCGTGCCGAAGCCCGACCCGGACATCGTCATCGTGGACATCAACGAGGCAAGCCTCGCGGCGATGGCCAAGGACTACGGGCGCTGGCCATGGCCGCGCCAGGTGATGGGTGAGTTCGTCGAACAGGTCGAGAAGCAGCAGCCCAGGGCGGTGGTATTCGACATCCTGTTCAGCGACGCGGACGTGTACAACCCGGACAGCGACGCCTATTTCAACGACGCCATCGCGTCGACCAACAACACCTTCTTCCCGATGCTGCGGCTCGACCCGGAGAGCGACAGGCTGAGCCAAGTCAAGCCTGCGATGATCCCCGGCGTGCTGCCCGGCGCGCAGCCGGATGCCAACGCGACCGTGGCGGTGGTGCTGCCGCACTTCCAGGCCGCTCTCGACGGCGGTCGCCTCGGCCTGCACAACATCTACCCGGATGCCGACAACGTGGCGCGCGAATACACGGTGTACCGCGATGACTACGGCTGGATGCTGCCCTCGCTGCCGGCGCGCATCGCGCGCGAACTGGGCTGGGGCGAACCTGCCGCGCAGCGCGTGCTGCTCAACTGGCGCGGAAAGCCGTTCACCTACCGCTACGTCAGCTTCAGCGACGTGTACACCGACATGGGCAGCAAGGAGAAGAAGCGCCCGCAGGACGAGTTCAAGGGCAAGATCGTCATCATCGGCTCGACCGCGCCCAGCCTGTTCGACATCAAGGCGACGCCGCTGGACAAGATGCACCCCGGCGTGGAGATCCTCGCCACGGCGATCGACAACTTCAAGCACGGTGATGCGCTGCGCTACCCCGAGTGGCGCTTCGCGTACCTGCTACTCACGCTGGCTATCGTCTGGCTGACGGCCTGGAGCTTTTACCGCGATACGGGGCGCGACAAGATCGACCGGGCGTTCGGTTTGTCGCAGTTCGTCCTGATCGCCATCAGCTACGCCAGCATCAACCTTACCACCACCTATATCAACCTCACCGGTCCGGTCACCGTAGGCGTGGCGTACTTCACGCTGGCGCGCCTGTATTCGACGGCGACCTGGCGGGCGCTGGAAAAAAGCATGGTGCGCGCGGCGGCGACGCGCAGCGGCGAATTGCAGGCCACGCTGCTGCTGATCCGGCTGGACACTGCGCGCAACGTGATCCGCCCCGTGGTGCTCACAAGGATCTGTCAGGCGCTGCTGAAGGCCGGTCGGGCCGGCAAGAGCGTGGAGGCGCTGACTGGCGATCAGCGGGGCTTGTGGAACCTGTTCGAGAACACGCTGGCCATCTCGTGGGTCGCCGAGGGCGGAGATGACGAGGCGCAGGAAGCGATCCGGCGCGACGTCGATGCGGTGCTGGCCGCATTGCCCCCGGTCTTGCGCCGCCATCTCGCCCAGCCGGATAATGCGGCCAGCCACTTCGTCTATCACGGATATATTGCCGGGGGCGACGCGGCACGCGCCGGCTGGCGCGTGATGTTCGCCGAGGCTTTGCTGGAATGGGACAAACAAGAGGGAGACAAGGCATGAAAACGACACGATGGAGCATCACGATAGCTGCGCTGCTGCTGAGTAGCACGCTGTACGCCGCCGAGAGCGGCACGGCCATCAAGGGCGACGAGCTCAAGGCCGAGCCGTTCCGCGACGCGAAGACGGTCGCGGCGCTTGCGGCGGGCGACAAGGTGGACATCCTCAAGAAGGAGGGCGGCTGGTACGAAGTGAAGAGCGCCAAAGGCAAGGGCTGGGTGCGCATGCTCAGCATCCGCAAGGGCGATGCGCGCAAGGGCGGCGGTGACGCCTCTGGCGTGCTCGCGCTGGCCTCGGGGCGCGCCGGCACCGGCAAGGTGGTCGCGACCACCGGCATCCGCGGCCTGAACGAGGAAGAGCTGAAGGCGGCGAAATTCAACGAGGCGGAACTGAAGCGCGCCGAATCCTACGCGAGCAGCAAGTCTGAGGCGTCCAAGTTCGCCGCCGCCGGCAAGCTCGCCGCACGCCCGTTCGATTACCTGCCCGCACCGAAATGAGGAGGATCGCCATGAACCGCAAAACTTTATGGATACTAGGGCTGGCGCTGTGCTCCACGGCCGCGTGGGCCGCGAACCCCTTCGAGCAGGAATTGCTCAAGACACTCAAGCAGGGTGTGCAACAGCAAGTGACCGGCAAACCCGCCACCCCGGTCGAGGAGGAGGTCGCGATTGGCCGGCAGATCGCCGGCAACCTGCTCGGCGCGGCGCCGCTGGTCAAGGACGCGAAGCTGCAGAAGTACGTCAACAACGTCGGCCGCTGGGTCGCGAACCAGAGCGAGCGCCCCGACCTGGAATGGCACTTCGGCGTGATCGATTCGAACGACGTGAACGCCTTTGCCGCACCCGGCGGCTATATCTTCGTCACGCGCGGGCTGTACCGCCTGCTGCAGAGCGAGGCCGAGCTCGCGGGAGTCTTATCGCATGAGGTCGGCCACGTGATCCGCCAGCACCATTTGAAAATCCTGCAGCAAAGCAAGCTGATCGACCTTGGCAGCCAGTTCGTCGCGAAGAACGTCGGCGGCAACGACAAGGTGCAGGGACTGATCGGCAGCGGCGCGGAGATCGTGTCGCGCTCGCTGGACAAGGACGCCGAATTCGAGGCCGACCGCATCGCCGTGGTGCTCGCCACGCGCGCGGGCTACGACGCCTTCGGCCTGCCCGCGGTGCTGCAGCAGATCGGCCATTTCGCGAAAGACGACGGCGACGTCGCGCTGCTGTTCAAGACCCACCCGCATCCCGACGACCGCCTCGGCAAACTGGGCAGCGCGATGGACGACCGCTTTGACGGGGTAAAAGGCAAGACGCTGGAGAAGCGGCTGTATCGGATCAAGTAGGATCGGGAAATCCTATTGCATCAGGTAGGGCGGCAATAAGCGAAGCGCATTGCGCCGCATGAAAACACGAAAAACATCCGGCGCATTACGGCTACGCCTAATGCGCCCTACGCGGCTTTTTACGTCTTTAAAATTTCAGCCACTCTACTCACATGAAAATTGCATAACGGCCAAGATGTCGATTCTTTAATATCAAGAATTGTTTCGTAACCGCTTATATCTGTTTTAGGCGCATGGTAATCCCCCCATTTTTAGCAGCGGTCAGAAGTAGAGTTGGTTAAAGCTAGCTTCTGTTTCGGGGTAATGCCGCCTAGCGCCATGTTGGGGCGCTCATGATTGTAAGTCCACATCCAGTCAGTTGCATAATCCTGCAC
>DASTNS010000064.1:0-3206 GCA_035720625.1 Gallionella sp.
TGCCGAGGATCACATTCCCGGCGCTATCAATTGCCCGGTGCTGTCCGACGAGGAGCGCATCACCGTCGGCACGCTGTACAAGCAGGTGTCGCCGTTCGAGGCGCGCAAGATCGGCGCGGCGCTGGTCGCGAAAAACATCGCCGAGCATCTGCAAACGCGCTTCCATGACCACCCCAAATCGTGGCGCCCGCTGGTCTATTGCTGGCGCGGTGGGCAGCGCAGCGGCGCGATGTGCATCGTCCTCGCGCAGGTCGGCTGGGCGGCGCGCAAGCTGGAAGGCGGCTACAAGGCTTACCGGCGCGATGTGCTGGACAGGCTGGCGAACCTGCCGCAGGACTTTGCGCTGCGCGTGATCTGCGGCCCGACCGGCTCGGGCAAGAGCCGCCTGCTCGCCGCGCTGGCGGACAGCGGGAAACAGGTACTCGATCTGGAAAGCCTCGCGCAACATCGCGGCTCGGTGCTGGGCAGGCTGCCAGAGCAGGCGCAGCCCTCGCAGAAATGGTTCGATAGCGCGCTGCTGCAAGCCCTGCAGAAGCTCGATCCGGCGCGCCCCGTGTACGTGGAGGCGGAGAGCAACAAGATCGGCAGCATCACCCTGCCCGATGCGCTGGTCGGCGCGATGCACGCCGGCGAGTGCCTGCTGCTGGAAACGCCGCTCGAAGTGCGCGTCGCCGGGCTGCTGGAAGACTACCGCCATTACCTCGCCGACCAGGAGACGCTGATCGCGCACTTGCAGGCGCTGCACCGCTTCCACGGCGGCAAGCGACTGGAGTACTGGACTTCATTGATTCGCGCCGGTGATTTCGCCGCACTGGTCGCCGAACTGCTCACGCTGCACTACGACCCGAGCTACTTCCGCACGACTTCGCGCCATTATGCGAATCTCGACCAAGCGCGGTGCATCCCGCTGGCCAGCTTGTCACCGGATGCGCTGAAAGAAATAGCCGCAAAGATCTGGCAGGAGCGACCCCTGAAAGGCACACGCAGTCTAATGGGCAATCCGGGCTAAATGTGAATGTACGTTTGACAGGGGCAACGATGCCGAAGATACTTGAACCCGTATGTTTGAATTTGCCATTCCATTTGAATTCCTGATATTTCGTATTCATATCGACAGATGAAAGACGATCCAGGCAAAGAAGCGGTGCGGCGCCTGCAGGCATTGATTGCTCGCGAAACCGGTGTGCGTCTCAAACACTCCGCCGAAGCGGAGATGGAATCTATCATCCAGTATGCGTGCGGGGCTGGCGGCAAGGACAGCGCGGCTGGCCCGGAGCATTCCTTCGTGCGGCGCGAAGTCACTATTCTGCTCGCCGACTTAAGGGGTTTTACCTCCATCACGGCCACACTTCCTGCCGGAACAGTGATTGCAATGCTCAATCGCTGCCTGGGACGGATGAACGAAATAGTCGCTCGTCATCATGGCGTCATCGACAAATTCATGGGCGATTCCATCATGGTGCTGTTCGGCGTGCCGGTCGAGCAACCGGATGATGTGCAACGGGCACTGACTTGCGCAATCGAGATGCAGCTCGCGATGGGTGAACTCAACAGCCATGACCGTCAGGATGGCATGCCGGAGCTGTTCATGGGAATCGGTATCAATACCGGCAACGTCATGGCTGGCAAGTTCGGATCAAATTTCTATTCTGAATACACGGTGATCGGTGAAGAAGTCAACCTCGCCTCGCGTATCGAAGCCTTCACCCTGCGCGGCCAGGTCTTGATCAGTGAAAACACCTTCGAACACTGCCGCGACTTCGTCACCGTCGGCGAGGCGATGGAAGTATTCGTTAAAGGCAAGGTGCAACCGGTCAAATTGCGCGAGTTGTATGCAATCCCCTCGCTGAAACTCGAAGTGCCGCGTAAAGAAGTCCGCCGAAGCCATCGCATGGAAGTCAAGCTTCCCACCTCTTTCAACCTCATTCAAAACAAGATCGTGATGCCGCAATCGATCAGCGCAAACATCCGTGATATCGGCTATTACGGTTTGCTGTTAGAAACAGACCACCCGCTCAAAGCACTCGACGATGTGAAGCTTGAATTTGATCTTCCACTGGTCGACTTCAGGGCAACTGACATTTATGCAAAAGTCGTCAAAATAAAACATGACGGCAGCCGCCATCTCGCGGGGCTGGAGTTCACGTCTGCCAACCCCGATACCAACATGAAAATCCAGTTGTTCGTGCAGCTGCTGGTGTCAGCGGCAACATAGACCATACCTTACTGCTTTCCGGTAAGCGATCAGCAATGAACATTATGTGCATTGCTTCGAAATCTTGAGCCCCTTGAGGAAAGCTCGGCGAACCGTGCCAGCCACAATAGCCGACGCCACCTTTCTTGAATGGCGTTCCGCACCGCTAAGCTTGCGCAACCATCCCCGGAATGGCAGGATGTTTCCCGTCGTACCTTGCAGCGCGCCAACAGCGGCGTTCTTGGCTTCATTGGCTCCTTGCTCGACGATGCTTGTGTCTGAATTGGAGACCGGCGCGTCGATATCCGCCCCCAGCACGGCATCGAGCACCCCTATTTCGGCGACCAAACCCGTGCAAGTTGCTTCTGCCGGAACAGCATAAGGCTGCTTCTGTGCCTCAAGAAGCACTGGCGGTATCTTCGTCTGGATCAGGTTCAAATCGCCCAACGGTGAAGTAACGGCATCAGCAACAAGTGCCTGATCGTTTGAAGCGCACCCCGATAGCATGAGCGCGAGAGCAGCCATCACAGAGCGATTGAACAAATATCTCATGGCAAAGCTACGGCTTGACCGGCCTCACCCTGCTCGCCGCGAGCTTGGCGCGTTCCCGCGCCTCGTCGGTGTCCCTGCCGTTCGCCAGCGCCACGCCCATGCGGCGGCGGACGAAGGATTCCGGTTTGCCGAACAGACGCACATCGCTTTGCGGGACGCGCAGGGCTTCATCTACACCGGCAAAGGCGATGCCCTGTTCCTCGAGTTGGCCGTAGATCACCGCACTCGCACCGGGTGCGCGCAGGCTGACGTCCACCGGCAGGCCGAGAATCGCGCGGGCGTGCAGTTCAAATTCGCTGTGGCGCTGGCTGCACATCGTGACCATGCCGGTGTCGTGCGGGCGCGGGCTGACTTCGCTGAACCAGACCTCATCGTCTTTGATAAATAATTCGACACCGAAGATGCCGAGGCCGCCGAGGTCGTCGGTGACTTTTTTCGCGATGTCGCGTGAGCGTTGCAG
>DASTNS010000065.1:0-54089 GCA_035720625.1 Gallionella sp.
GTGAACAACATCGTGATGGTCAAGATCCTCGGCCTCTGCCCGTTCATGGGGGTCTCCCGCAAGCTGGAGACTTCGCTCGGCATGGGCCTGGCCACCACCTTCGTGCTGACCGTGGCCTCGGGCGCCAGTTATCTCATCAACGAATATCTGCTCGGGCCGGAGCTTTCCTACCTGACCACGCTGTCGTTCATCGTGGTGATCGCCGGCATCGTGCAATTCACCGAAATGGTGATCCAGAAGACCAGCCCGATGCTGCACCAGGTGCTGGGCATCTACCTGCCGCTGATCACTACCAACTGCGCAGTGCTGGGCATCCCGCTGCTCAACGTGCAGGCGCAACACAACTTCATGGAGTCGGTATTCTTCGGCATGGGTGGCGCGCTGGGCTTCACGCTGGTGATGGTGCTGTTCGCCGGGATGCGCGAACGCATGGAAGGCGCGGACGTGCCGGGCATCTTCAAGGGCTCGGCGATCGCCATGGTCACGGCGGGGCTGATGAGCCTGTCGTTCATGGGATTCTCGGGGCTCATCAAATAATGGGCTCCAAATGCTGAGCGCGCTGCTGGTCATGGCGGCTATCGCGATCGTGCTTGGCGCGGTGCTGGGCTTTTCCGCGGTCAAGTTCCGCGTCGAGGGCAATCCGCTGGCGGACAAGATCGACGCGATCCTGCCGCAGACGCAGTGCGGGCAATGCGGCTATCCGGGCTGCCGGCCTTATGCCGAGGCGATCGCCTCCGGCGAGGCCGACATCAACCGCTGCCCGCCCGGCGGCGAGGAAGGCATCCGCAAGCTCGCCGACCTGCTCGGCGTGGAGTTCAAGCCGTTCGGCAGCGGCACGGTGCTCAAGCCGAAGTCGGTCGCCTTCATCGACGAGAATCTGTGCATCGGCTGCACGCTGTGCTTCCAGGCCTGCCCGGTGGACGCCATCGCCGGCGCGGCGAAGCAGATGCACACCATCATCGCCTCCGAGTGCACCGGCTGCGAACTGTGCGTCGAACCCTGCCCGGTGGACTGCATCAGCATGGTGCCGCTCAGGGAAAATATCGCCACATGGAAGCGGCAGTATCCGGTATTTACATTGGTAGCGGCGAAATGAACCGGAAAACGGCATTCAGCCACGGATTAACACGGATAAACACGGATGTCCGGCGGGGCTTGTGCCTTGCCTCTGCAACCAACCGGATGAGCCGCGATCTCTCGGGCATTCGGCTTTTATCTGTGTCAATCCGTGTTAATCCGTGGCTAATCATTCCCCCCAAGACAAGAGCTCAAGCCAGATGAGGACGCTCTTCAAATTCAACGGCGGCATCCATCCGCCGCAAAACAAGGAGCAATCCACGCAATGCGGCATCGCACGCGCGCCGCTGCCTTCGCGGCTGGTCATTCCGTTCCGCCAGCATGCCGGCGAGGCCGCCAGTCCGGTGGTGCGCGTCGGCGACCAGGTGCTAAAGGGCCAGTTGATCGGCATGCCGAACGGCTATTTTTCGAGCGCGGTGCATGCCTCCACGTCGGGCACCATCGCCGCCATCAACGCGCAGCCCATCGCCCATCCTTCCGGCCTGCCGGACCTGTGCGCCACGCTGATACCGAACGGCAGGGAGGAATGGATCCCCCATGCCGCGGTCGATTACCGCAACAGCGATCCCGCCGGGCTGCGCCAACACCTGCGCATGTGCGGCGTGGTGGGGCTGGGCGGCGCGGTGTTCCCGAGCGACCTCAAGCTGCGCCCGCTGCGTGGACACCCGAACAAAGACATCGGCACGCTGATCCTGAACGGCGCGGAATGCGAGCCATACATCACCTGCGACGACATGCTGATGCGCGAGCGCGCCGCGGAGATCGTGCAGGGCGCGGAGATGCTGCGCTTCATGCTGGAAGCCGGGGAAGTGCTGATCGGCATCGAGGACAACAAGCCGCAGGCGATCGCCGCGATGCGGCAGGCCGTGGCCGACAGCGGCCTGCCGTTCGAGGTGGTCGTCGTGCCGACGATCTATCCTGGCGGCAGCGCGAAGCAACTGATCCGCGTGCTCACCGGGCTGGAAGTGCCGTCCGGCAAGCTGCCCACCGACATCGGCGTGCAATGCTTCAACGTCGCCACCGCCAACAGCGCCTATCGCGCCATCGCGTACGGCGAGCCGCTGCTGTCGCGCATCGTCACGCTGACCGGCAACGTGCGCGAGGCGCGGAATTATGAGGTGCTGCTCGGCACGCCGGTACAGGAGCTGGTCGCGCTCGGCGAGGCCCTGCCGGACACCGACCGCTACATCATGGGCGGGCCGATGATGGGGTTGCCGCTACCGCTGGCTTCGGCAAACATCCCGCTGGTCAAGGCAAGCAACTGCATCATCGCCGCATCGGACAGATTATTCCCGCCCGCGCCGCCCGCCCTGCCCTGCATCCGCTGCTCACGCTGCGCGCAGGTCTGTCCGGCGGACCTGCAGCCGATGGACCTGTTCTGGTTCTCGCAATCGAAGGAATTCGACAAGGCGCAGCAATTCAGCCTGTTCGACTGCATCGAATGCGGCGCATGCAGCTACGTCTGCCCCAGCCATATCCCGCTGGTGCAGTATTTCCAGTTCGCCAAGAGCGAGATCCGCGCGCGCGAACAGGACCAGCACGCCGCCGACCACGCGCGCGAACGCCACGAGTTCCGCGAATTCCGCATCGAGCGCGAGAAGCAGGAAAAGGCCGAAAGGCTGGCCGCGAGAGAACAGGCCGCAAAGCAGGCGCCACCGGCTGCAGCGTCGGCAAGTCCGGCAGATGACGCGCAGCAGAAAATCCAGGCGGCGATCGCCCGCGCCAGGGAACAGGCCGCCGCGAGCCAGCCGAAGAACACCGACCACCTCACCGCGCAGCAACAGGCGGAAATCGCCGAGATCGAAGCGCGCCGCGCCAAGGCTCACGAAACGGCGAAGCCGCAGAATGTTCCGCATGACTCAAACAACGCAGATTGAGCCACGGATGAACACGGATGAAACACGGATGGGGAAACTGGTTAATGAAGAATTGACCAAGGAAATTATTGGCGCCGCTTTCGAGGTGCACAAGATACTGGGATATGGATTCCTGGAACGGGTTTATCAGAAAGCTTTGCAAACCGAGTTGATCAGCCGGGGACTACGGGTTGAAATCGAGCATCCGATCAAAGTGGCCTACAAGGGGGTTATCGTCGGCGACTACTTTGCCGATCTGTTGGTCGAGGAATCGATGGTGGTCGAGTTAAAGATCGCGCCGAATTACAGCCGGCAAGACGAGCCGCAATTGCTCAATGAACTCAAGGCAACAGGTATTAAAGTCGGGCTGCTCATCAACTTTGGGCGAACCAAAGTAGAATTCAAACGCCTGATTTTTTAATCCGTGAACATCCGTGTTAATCCGTGGCTAAAATGATTTGCGAAGCATACATAGACAGGATGTCTCTCATGGCCCAAACAATGCAGATTGAGCCACGGATAGACACGGATGAAACACGGATGAAGCATCCGGCACACACAGAATTGGGCAATGAAGCACATCATTGCATGCCACATTACATCGGTACCAAAGATCAAAAGCCGCAGATTCGTGATTCCCTGCCGCTTATGACGCAATATGGGTTACGGTTTTTGAATCCGTGTTTCATCCGTGTTAATCCGTGGCTAAAATTTAACTCATGAGCGCGCTCTTTTCTCCTTTCATCAGCAAACCGGACACCGTCTCCGCGATCATGCTCAGGGTGCTGCTCGCGCTGCTGCCGGGCATCGCGCTGTATGTCTGGCATTTCGGCCCGGCGATCCTGGTCTCGATCGCGCTGGCCAGCCTCACCGCGCTCAGCACCGAGGCGCTGATGCTAAGGTTGCGCAACCGGCCAGTGCGCCATTTCCTTTCCGACAACAGCGCGCTGCTCACCGGCTGGCTGCTGGCGTTGTCCATCCCGCCGCTCGCGCCATGGTGGCTGGTCGTGGTCGGCACGGCCTTCGCCATCGCCGTCGCCAAGCACCTGTACGGCGGGCTGGGCAACAACCCGTTCAATCCGGCGATGATCGGTTATGCGGTGCTGATCATCTCGTTCCCGGCGCAGATGACGCACTGGCTTGCCCCGCACGGCTTGGGGCTGGCTGAACTCGGATTACTCGATCAACTGAAGTACATGTTCTTCGGCGCGCTGCCGCCCAATGTGACGCTCGATGCCGTCACCATGGCCACGCCGCTGGATACTCTGAAGACCCGCCTGCACCTTGACGAAACGGTCGGGCAGATTCTCCAGATGCCTATCTATGGCCGCCTGGCCGGGCAAGGCGGCGAAATGGTGTCGCTGGGATTCCTGCTCGGCGGCCTCTACCTGTTGGCCGCGCGCATCATCACCTGGCATATTCCGGTTGCCTTTCTCGGCACGCTGTTCGCCGCTGCCGGCATTTTCCATCTGACCGACCCCACCCATTACGCCGCACCGCTGTTCCACTGGTTTTCCGGCGCAGCGATGCTGGGCGCGTTCTTCATCCTCACCGACCCGATCACCTCGCCGACCACGAACAAAGGCAAGCTGATCTTCGCCGCGGGCGCGGGCTTGCTCACCTACCTGATCCGCGCCTTCGGCAGCTTCCCGGACGGCGTGGCGTTCGCCACGTTGCTGATGAACATCTGCGTGCCGCTGATCGTGCTGTATACGCAGCCACCGGTATTCGGCAAAAAGGGTCCTGCATCCGGCAAAGAAAAGGGGCGGCCATGATGACCACGGCAAAGGTATCCCTGCACACCGCGCTGAGCCTGCTGCTCTTTGCGCTGGCCGGCACGGCCTTGCTGGCACTGACCTTTGACCTGACGCACGAGACCATCGCGCGCAGCGTGGAGAACGAGAAGCTGAAACTGATCGCGCAGATCGTGCCGCCTGTGGCTTACGACAACGACATCATGAAAGACACCGTGCAACTGGCGGCGGACAAGTTGCTGGGCGGTGCGGGGACGAGCATCGTCTATCGCGGCCGACTGAACGGCCAGCCGTCCATCGCGGTGCTGCAGGTCGTCGCGCCAGACGGCTACAGCGGCAAGATCAATTTGATCATCGCCATCCACAGCGATGGACGGATTGGCGGCGTGCGCGTGGTGTCGCACAGGGAGACGCCCGGGCTGGGCGACTATATCGAGATCGCCAGGAGCGACTGGATCACCGGCTTCAACGGCGCTTCGCTGGAGAACCGCAAGGACAGCGCATGGAAGGTCAAAAAGGACGGCGGTTCGTTCGACTACATGGCCGGCGCTACCATCACCCCGCGCGCGATCGTGAAGGCGGTGCACAAGGCCTTGCAGTATCACGCGCAGCATCGCGATGAATTATTCATGCAAAACTCGCTCTCCTCCCCTGATGGAACGACTAGCCATTCGACTAGGCCATCAAAAGACGATAGCCAAGTCGCTGGTTATGACAAGGGGAGGCCGGGAAGGGTTAAGGAGGGCAAGAAATGACCATTCAGGAAACCAGGGACATTTTCCATAACGGCCTGTGGAAACAGAACCCAGGCGTCGCGCAACTGCTCGGCCTGTGCCCGCTGCTGGCGATCAGCAACTCGGTAGTCAACGCGCTCAGCCTGGGCCTCGCCACGACGCTGGTGATGGCCCTGTCGGGCAGCGGGGTGGCCGCGATGCGCGAATGGATCCCGGCCCCGGCACGCATCCCGGTGTACATATTGCTGATCGCCGTGCTGGTGACCATCGTGCAATTCCTCATGAATGCCTATGTGTATTCCCTGTATGTGGTGCTGGGCATCTTCATTCCGCTGATTGTCACCAACTGCATCGTGCTGGCGCGCGCCGAATCGTTCGCTTCGAAGAACGGCGTGTTCGCCTCCACGCTGGACGGCATCGCGATGGGCTTGGGGCTGACGGCGGTGCTGGTCGTGCTCGGCGGCATCCGCGAGATTTTCGGGCGCGGCACATTGCTGTCCGGCATCGACATGGTGTTCGGCGAGACGGCTAAATCCCTGGTGATCACCGTCGTGCCGGATTACCACGGCTTCCTGCTCGCCATCCTGCCGCCCGGCGCATTCATCGCGCTCGGCCTGCTGATCGCGCTGAAGAACTGGCTGAACCTGCGCGCCGAACGCAAGGCACACGGCGCGAATGCCACCATCGCGCCGGTCGAAGGCGGTTGCAGCCCGGTGACTCACGGATGAACGCCAACAAAAAACCTGCAACAATTCAGGCGAGCGATCTGCGAAACAGATGCTCGCAAATCTTTGCGCGCCTGCAGGCAGCGAACCCGCACCCCGCGACCGAACTAGAATACCGCACGCCGTTCGAGTTGCTGGTGGCGGTGCTGCTCTCGGCGCAGGCCACCGATGTCAGCGTCAATGCCGCCACGCGGCAACTGTTCCCAGTCGCCAATACGCCGCAGGCGCTGCTCGAACTCGGCGAGGAGAAGCTGCGCGAATATATCCAGCGTATCGGCCTGTACCAGACCAAGGCCAAACATCTGATGCAGGCCTGCCGCCTGCTGGTGGAACAGCACGGCGGCACTGTGCCGCAGACCCGCGAGGCGCTGGAAGCCTTGCCCGGCGTGGGGCACAAGACCGCCAGCGTGATTCTCAACACTGCCTTCGGGCAGCCCACCATCGCAGTGGACACGCATGTGTTCCGCGTCGCCAACCGCACCGGCCTGGCGCCCGGCAAGAACGTGCTCGAGGTGGAAAACCGACTGCTCGAAATCGTGCCGGATGAATTCAAGCACAATGCGCACCATTGGCTGATCCTGCACGGGCGTTATGTCTGCCAGGCGCGCAAGCCGAAGTGCGGCATATGCATCATCAACGACTTGTGTGAGTACCAAGAGAAGGAACTCTGATGTTTTTTAATCCATCGCGCGACGAAGTGCGCAATTTTTTGTTCGAGTCATGGCGCAAGCGCAGGGCCGGTGAATTGCTCACACCGCTGGAAGACCTTGCCGCGCAACTCATCGCCAAGCATCCCGAATATCACGCCGTGCTCGAGAATCCGGAACGCCATCAGGATCAGGACTACCTGCCGGAACACGGTGCGGTCAATCCGTTCCTGCACCTGATGATGCACCTCACCATCGAAGAACAGATCTCCATCGATCAACCGGCGGGAATCCGCGCGCATTTCGCGCGGCTGACGCGGCAACTCGAATCGGAGCACGATGCGCAACATCGCATGATGGAATGCCTCGGGGAAATGATCTGGCAGGCGCAACGCAACCGCACCCAGCCAGATGCGGTGATTTACATTACTTGCCTGGAAAAGCAGTGAGCGGCGAAAGTGGTCTTGCCGATGGCCTGCACATCCCAGCAAAAACTGCGCGACGCTGGCCGCGCAGTTTTCGACAGCTATATTACCTATTGGCCTAGTCTATCCGCAATCTCAAGCTCGGCAGCCGCCCAATATTCGGTCGGGCAGCCGCAAAACCCGTCACGCTCCGCAATAAAATAAGCGGCTGTTTGCACCATGCGATAGCGCTCTTCGGGATTTGGCCTTGCCACGGTTTTCTTTGCGGCCGGTTTGGCTTTGGTTGCTGCGGCCTTTTGCGCCGAAGCCTTCTTTGCAGCGGCACGTGCAACTGTTTTTTTCACTGCCGGGGTTTTGGTGCTTTTCGGTTTCGCGACTGTGGTCGCCGCTTTTTTCACTACCGCCTTTTTGGGCGTCGCAGCTGCCGCTGCTTTGGTGGTTTTCGGTTTGACGGCGGCCTTTCCGGCTGCCTTGGTTACAGCCACTTTCTTCGCGGCTGGTTTTGCTTTTCGTTCTGCCATGATGCAACCTCCCTGATGAAGTTAACAGTCCAAAGCTTTACCGAACGGTCATAGTAGTAACGAAAACCTTATCAGTCAACAGATTCCGCCTAAGAGCCCATTTCAGTAGGGCATCACTTGCCAAGCAGGCTCTTGACCGCCGCTCCCGCGCCGACCACCACGCCGCCCACGCCACCGATTACCGCCACCTTGGCGAGCGCCAGGGCCAGCTTGGTGTTCAACTCCGCGATGATGGCCTTGACCACCTGCGCGGAAGTAGCGCCGCCGGTCTTCTTGCCGATATTGCGCAATTCGATGTCCGGCAGCGTAAGCTCCATCATACCGTTGTAATTGACCTTGGCATTGCGGATGACCAGGGAGTTGATGATCATCTTCTTGCCGCTCCCCTGTTTGACTTTCTCGCTCTTGTCGCCTTTCGCGCCGAGGTATTCTTCGACATTGCGCTGAATGGCATCGAAATTGGTAATGTCGCCGGCCTTTTCGTAGCCGATCTGCGGCGCATCGATCAACATCTTGTGGATCACGATCACGTCCTTGGCAAGGCTGGCCGGTTCGAGTTCGATCTCGACGGTGCCCGCCTTCAATGCGTAATCCGACTTGAATCCCATGGGGTTGCCGAGAAACAGCCCGGATAATGCACCGCGCCCGTCTGTTGCCGAAATCTCGACCTTGCTTACCCGCACGGTCGCCTGTGTCATCTCCGGCCCGAATTCCTCGATGGCCAGCTTGATCAGCCTGCCCAGCGGATTTTGCAGCATGAAGTAAGCCGCAATGGCGGCAATTACCAGTACGGCGACAATGGCGAGTAGCTTTTTCATGGTTGCCCCAGTCCGGATTTGATGTACAAAGAAACTATACGTCCTGATAATGCTGCCGCAGCGCAACGCGCTTGAGATATGCCTCGCGCGCGATCTGCACATCTTCCAGAAAATATGGCAACTCCTTCAGCAGCAACGCCTGCGGGCCATCCACCAGTGCCTTGGGCGGGGCAGGATGAAAATCCACCAGCACCATGTTGGCGCCGGCCAGCACGCCTTGTGCGGTGACATGCATCGTATCAAGTATGCCATCTGGCGAGGCTTGCCGCGATCCGACCGAGTGCGACGGGTCGACGCACACCGGCATGCGCGTCAGCCGCTTCACTACCGGAACATGCGCGAAATCCACCAGGTTGCGGTGCGGGTCGCCCATGTTGGTCTTCATGCCGCGCAGACCGAACACCACCTTGCGGTTGCCCTCGGAAGCCAGATATTCCGCAGCATTCAGCGACTCGTCCAGCGTGATGCCGAAGCCGCGCTTGAGCAGCACCGGCATCTCGGTCTGGCGGCCTACGATTTTCAACAGCTCGAAATTCTGCGTGTTGCGCGTGCCGATCTGCAACATCACGCCTGTCGCATTGCCGGTCTGCCTGAGCGCTTCGCGTATCTCGTCGAGATGCGACTCGTGGGTGATCTCCATCGCGATCACCTTGATGGCGTACTTACCTGCCAGCTCGAACACATAGGGCAGGCAATTTTTGCCGTGTCCCTGGAACGCATACGGGCTGGTGCGCGGCTTGTAGGCACCCATGCGCGTGCACACCTGGCCCGCGTCGGCCACCGCTTTCATCATGATCTCGACATGCTCGCGGTTGTCCACCGCGCATAACCCGGCAAACACGTGCAGCATATCCTGCCCGAAGCGCACGCCGTTGTAGTCGAAATGCGTGGGGCGCTGGTCGTCCTTGTGCCGCCCGAGGATGCGGTACTCCTCCGACACGCGCACCACGCGCTCGACGCAGGGCAGGTTCTGCATGTCCTCGATTTCGAGCTGCTTGGTGTTGCCGATCAGGTATATCTCGGTCAGCGTCTGCTCGGTGCCGTGCTCGGTGTGGACGCGAGTTTTGATGCCTTGCAGGCTGGCAAGGTGGGTCATTAGTTGCTGGTATTCGGCGCTCTGATGGTCTGTGTTGGAGGAAAGGATAAGGATCATTTTTTTATTCCCTGTAATTTTTACCCAACAGAATCACCGACTGTGCCGGCCACTGTGCCGCCGGGTCGCGCGCGAACCCGCTCTTAGCGAACTGCTGCCAGCGGCCAATCACGTAGCACACCAGCAGGTTGGCGTGGACGCCCACCTCCGCCGCACCCATCTCGCCTTGCGTCGCGGCCATGCGCAACGATTGTTTGAGCGTCGCCTCAATGCGGTCCAGCATCTGGTTGATGCGCTGCTGCAAACGCTCGTCCTCATTCACCAAGGCGTCGCCGACCAGCACGCGCGTCATGCCGCGGTTCTTCTGAGCAAAGCCGAGCAACATCGACACGATCGCCTCGACTTGCTGCAAGCCGCTTTTCTCTTCCTGGATGATTTTGTTGATCAGGCCAAACACCGTCTGCTCGATGAACTCAATCAGCCCCTCGAACATCTGCGCCTTGCTGGCGAAGTGGCGGTACAATGCCGCTTCGGAAAGCTCCAGCTTCGCAGCCAGAGCGGCCGTGGTGATCTTCTCGCCCTTCGGCTGCTCCAGCATCTGCGCCACGGTTTGCAGAATTTGCAGTTTTCTCTCGCCCGGTTTGCTTGCCATGTTATTTCCCTTGAAAGACCCTCTCCCGACCTTCGGCCCCCTCTCCCGCAAGTGGGAGAGGGAGTGGGGGTGAGGGGTTGTAATCAAACTATACGACTCAAAATTCCCGGCAATTGCATCACATCGCGAATCTTCACGTCCACGCACGGCGCACTTTTGTTGCCGGCAGTCACCCATACCGTGCGCATCCCCAGCCGCTTGGCCGCATACAGGTTTTCCAAGCTGTCCTCGACCATGATGCATTGCGCCGCCGTAACACGGTGCCGCCGCAACAGGCGCAGAAAGCCGAAACTATCCGGTTTGGGACGGTAGCACGTCTGTTCCACCGCCATCACATCGTCGAACAGGCCCTCCACGCGCAACAGCTTCAGTACCGCCTGTGCATAGCGCTGCGGCGCATTGGAAAACACCATCTTCCTGCCGGGCAGCGCCTTCAATACATGGCGCAGGCGCGGCTCACGCAACACCATCCGCTCCAGATCAGGGAACTGGTGGGTATGCCACAGAAAATGCTCCGGCCTAGTGCCATGGTGACGCATCAAGCCGCTCAGCGTCGCGCCGTAACGCTGCCAGTAATACATGCGCAACGCATTCGCCGCCGCCTCATCCAGTTGCAGATATTGCTGCAAATAGGCCGTCATGCTGCGGTTGATGTGCGGAAAGATGTGCGGCGTAGCGTTATGTAACGTGTTATCTAAATCGAATATCCACAATGGCTTTGTCATTCTTCAAGAGCCGGAACCAGCCACAGATGAGCACGGATATTCACGGATAAAGGCCATGGGTAATCCGTGTTTCATCTGTGTCAATCCGTGGCTAGCTACTTGCTTTTTATTAAAGTGCCGACACCCTCGTCGGTCAGGATTTCCAGCAGCAACGCGTGCTGTACCCGTCCATCGATGATGTGCACTGACTTTACGCCACCGCGCGCCGCGTCCAGTGCGGAGGCGATCTTGGGCAACATGCCGCCGGACAATGTGCCGTCGGCGACCAGTTCGTCAATTTGCTTGGGGGTCAGCCCGGTCAGCAGGTTGCCGTCCTTGTCCAGCACCCCCGGCGTGTTGGTCAGCAGCACCAGCTTCTCGGCATGCAGCACTTCGGCCAGCTTGCCGGATACTAGGTCGGCGTTGATGTTCAGCGTTTCGCCGTCCGGTCCTACGCCGATCGGCGCGATCACCGGAATGAAATCGCCAGAATCGAGAAAGGAAATAATTGACGGGTCGATTTTCTCGATCTCGCCGACGAGGCCGATGTCCAGCATCCTGCCCGGCTCGTCCTTGCTTTCCAGCAGCAATTTTTCGGCGCGGATGAAGGCGCCGTCCTGTCCTGTCAGCCCCACCGCCTTGCCGCCGTGCCTGTTGATCAGGTTGACGATATCCTTATTGACCTTGCCCAGTACCATCTCGACCACGTCCATGGTCTCCTCGTCGGTCACGCGCATGCCCTGCACGAAGGTGCCCTGCTTGCCTACCTTTTGCAGCAATTCGTTGATCTGCGGTCCGCCGCCATGCACCACCACCGGATTCATCCCGACCAGCTTCAGCAGCACCACATCGCGCGCAAAACTCTCCTGCAACGCAGGATCGGTCATGGTGTTGCCGCCGTACTTAATCACGATGGTCTTGTCGAAGAAGCGCTGAATGTAGGGCATCGCCTCGGAAAGCGTGCGTGCTTTCTTGTCGGCGGCGGAAGGCGTAAGGGGCATGGTTTTTCCTTGGAAAAGGGGTAAGCAGGCATTGGCCGTTCCTCGAAACTTCGCTTTGTCTTCGACAAAGCTCGTTTTCGCCGTCAGGCGAAAGCTCGCAAAATTTGCTGCAAATTCTACACCAGAAGAAAATTTGAATGGCTGAAAATAAATCAGGCGGCATGTGCCGCCTGATTTTGCGACGAAGCTAAGACTTACTCAACATTGAGGCGCCTTGCCTTGGCGGCAATCTGTTTTGGCAGACGCAACTCCAGCACGCCGTTGTTATATTTCGCCTGCGCAGCGGCCTCGTCCACATCCTGGCCCAGCGTGAAAGCGCGCGAAATCTTGCCGTAATAACGCTCGCTGCGCAGCACTTTCTCGCCTTCTTTCACTTCTTTTTCATTCTTGATTTCCGCACTGATGGCAACCTGGTTGCCGTCAATGGTGACATGGATATCCTCTTTCTTCACACCGGGAATCTCGGCATGAACGGTATAAGCCTTGTCATCTTCACTCACGTCCATCTTGATCTGCACTTCCGGCTGCCCTTCAAAACGCACTGGGCGCATGAAAAAGCCGCGAAACAAGTCGTCAAAGGCGTCATCAGCCGGGTTATAACGCGAGATATTAACCATTTCATCCTCCTGATCCTGGCAATCCGGGACATCCCCGTGCTGCCTGACATGAGGGCATATCAATATGATTTCAAGCCTCAAGTGCCTGAACGGTCATGCCGTCCCATGCCTCATTTTTTTGATTCTTTCAGCGGCTTGACTTCCACCTGTACGTCAACCTTGACACTGCGCTTGTCGGCCATTTCGATGTTCAGCGTCAGCGGCACGGTAGCGCCGGCCTTGAGCGGAGCCTTCAGGCCCGCCAATACCAGATGATATCCATGCATACTCATGTCCAATCGCGCATTAGCCGGTAAGCTGATGGACTTGACCTCGTACATTTTCATCATGCCACCTTTATGCTCCATGGTGTGCATTTCCGCAGTTTTGGAGGCCGCGCTGGAAGCACCGACCAGCGTCGCGTCCTGCTTGCTGGTAATGGACATGTACACCATCGCCATATCCTGCCCGGGGAGAGTAGCGCGCGTCCATGCGCCTTCAACCTGAATGTCGCCCGCGTAAGCGCTGGCGCTCAGCAACAAGGCTGCCAGCAGCCCGCCAAACCGATAAAAATTAGCCATGATGATTCTCCGTTATGAAGTGAATTGGATGCGCGGATTATACATGCCGCGCATCCGGCCCCGCAAAAAAGCCAAAAACCGGCATTGCTTTCCCGGCTCATTATGGGAGGAGAAACCGCCGCAGAAACAATCCGTTTTTGGCAGGCAAATTATCGGTTAAAAAAACCGGCCGGGGAATGCGGCAAAATGCCGCACCCCCCGGTACCCTTCTCTCCGCTTACAATAGCCGCATGAACAATACGATACTTTCTTCCCTCCCTGGCCACAGCCAGTTGCGCCGCCTGGTCGCATTGCGCAGCATGGCTGTCACGGCACAGCTCCTGACGCTTGGGGCAGTCTGGAAGGTTCTGGAACTGGAACTGGATTGGCAGCCGATGTTGCTGACCATCGTCGCGCTCGCCGCGATAAATTTGTTTTCCTGGCTGCGGCTGCGCAGCGGTAAGCCGGTTCCCAACACGGAGCTATTTGGCCAACTGTGTGTGGACGTGCTGGCACTCAGCATATTGCTTTATTACAGCGGCGGATCGACCAATCCCTTTGTCTCTCTTTATCTGCTGCCGCTGGTGATCGCTGCCGCAACGCTGCCGGGCCGCTACACCTGGGGCATGGCAGCGCTTACCTCCGCCTGTTACAGCGTGCTGATGTTCTATTACATTCCGCTGCCGCACAACCATCAACATGACGGCGACAGCGCGTTCAATGCGCATGTGGTGGGCATGTGGCTCGGCTTTGTCTTCAGCACGGTGGTGGTGGCCTATTTCGTGGTAAAAATGGCGCAGGCGGTACGCAGCCGCGATGAGATGCTGACCCGCGTGCGCGAGGATATCCTGCGCAACGAGCGGATCGTGGCTCTCGGCACACAGGCCGCCGGCGCCGCGCATGAACTGGGTACGCCGCTGTCCACCATGGCGATAGTGATCGGCGAATTGCAGCACGACACCGCAGCGCAGCCTGGCTGGCGCGATGCCTTGGGCATCCTCAATGAACAGGTGCGCGGTTGCAAGCGTATCCTCGACAAGATACTGGCCAACGCACAGGTCAGCGTGGCAACCTCGCTGCAACCGGCCGATCGCCTGATGGCGGAAGTGCTGGATGAATGGCAATTGCTGCGCCCCACCGCACAGTACCGCTACTCCTCCCCTGACAAGGGGAGACCGGGAGGGGTTCCCGCACCGCTCGTCAGCGTGGATGCCACGCTGCGCGCCGCGCTGATGAACCTGCTCAACAATGCGGCGGATGCGGCGCCCGCAGGCGCTGCCCAGCAAGCGATTGAAATCCGCACGCGCTGGGATACCGACAACTTCACGCTGGAAATCCACGATCATGGGAAAGGGCTGAGCGAAGAAGCGGAACTCAAGGCCGGGTCTGCGTTCTTCACCACCAAAAAGGATGGTCACGGGCTAGGCTTGTTCCTGGCCAATGCCACACTCGAACGCATGGGCGGGTCGGTGCGACTATTCAACCGCGAGCAGGGCGGCGCGACCACGGAAATCATCTTACCTATCACCAAGGCTCCCATATGACCGAACCACATGAAGAATCCGCCTCGCTCTTGCTGGTGGATGACGACATCACTTTCTGCAAGGTATTGAAGCGCGCGCTGGAAAAACGCGGATTCAGTGTTTCCGTGGCATACAGCGTCGAAGAAGCGATCCCGATAGCGGAGGGTAATCCGCCGGAATTCGCAGTGGTGGATCTGAAAATGGGCGGCGCGCCGGGGTTGGCCCTGGTCAAAGTGTTGCACCAGCTTGACCCGAATACGCGCATCGTGATGCTGACCGGCTATGCCAGCATCGCCACTGCCGTTGAGGCGATCAAGCTGGGCGCAACGCAATATCTTGCCAAACCTGCCAACGCCGATGAGATTGTCGCGGCGTTCGGGCACACCGCCGGCAGCGACGTGCCGATCAAGGCGCAGCCGACACAAATCGAAAATCTGGAATGGGAACACATCCAGCACGTGCTGCATGAGCATGGCGAAAATATTTCGGCCACCGCGCGCGCGCTCAACATGCACCGCCGCACGTTGCAACGCAAACTCGCCAAACCGCCTTCGCGCTCGGAATAAAACCCTCTCCGGAGAAAATCATTACCGTGCTGTGCTACCACCCCTTACGTCGAAGAAGCCGCAGCCGAAAATCCTCTGGTACGCTTGGTTAGCCTGTCCGAAAAAATCGCACCAAACTTCGGCATTGCCGAGCACACTGGCGGCGAAATCCAGGAATATGAGCGGATAGAACTATGCATCAACCCGGCGGATGTTGAAGATATTTGCGCCCAAGCTAACGAACTTGCGGTACAAACCGCCCAACTCAGCGGTACGTTCTAACCCGGTTTGATATCAGACAAACTGTGTTTTGCAATACATGCGCTGCTCATCGGCAGACAAGTGGCACGGAATTGAAGCCTGCTGAAATGGACTCTTAGTTTTCCTGAAGGCGCTTGTTTATTGCGGTCAGCGCCTGGATGATATGGCGCAAAGACTGGTTGTATTCGTTCCCGAATATTGCTGCCGCACCATTGCGGTCGCCTGCCTTCAGTCTTTCGATGATGAGTGAGCCAAACTGGTGAAATTGCCGGTGTGCCTCGCTTAATTGCTGGTGCACCTCCGGTTCGCAAAACGGCTCCAATACCGAACCGTTAATCCAGCTCCCCAACTGGCAAATGCCGTCTTGCCCAAGCAGGGCGGATTCCAAAGATTCGCGAATATTTCCCTGCACGTGATGCCCCAGGCGCGTCTTCCACAATATATGCGCCTCAGCCGCCGTAACGAGATTGAGCCTGTTGCACAACTCGCGCTTCTGGGAACGATTAACTCCCAAAAAATCTTTTACTCCGGTTAACAGTGTCATCGCGACTCTCCCCAATCATCATGATATGCACTTTATATCGGTCTGGAGATAAAAGAACAATATGCCGAAATGCCTATATATTTCGGCCTAGCCATATTGCTGGCTATCGCCCAAACATGCAGCTAAGACTATAATTACGCCCCGAAACCGCCACTTAGCCATGAATATCATCTTCTTGCTCGCCAGCTTGCTGTTGCCTGCCCCGGCTTTCGCCCTGCCACCGCAAATACCCGCCGCACCTGCTCTGGCAGCCAGGTCCTACCTGCTGTATGACTACACCAGCAGCCAGGTTCTGGTAAACCAGAACGGCGATGCGCGCATAGAACCCGCTTCGCTGACCAAGCTGATGACCGCTTATCTGGCTTTTGACGCCCTCAAGCACGGCACGCTGTTGCCGGAACAAACCCTGACCGTTCCCGCCGTCGCGGTGCGCAACATCAGCGGCGAATCGCGCATGCTGCTCAAGGCCGGGCAAAACGTGACCGTGGGCGAACTGTTGCGCGGGCTGATCGTGCAATCCGGCAACGATGCGGCCATCACGCTGGCGCTCAATATTGCCGGCAGCGAAGCGGGCTTCGTTGACCTGATGAATCGGGAAGCGAAACGGCTGGGCATGAACAACACCCACTTCGCCAACCCGGTCGGCCTGCCGGACGCGCAACACTACAGCAGCGCATCTGATCTGGCCTTGCTGGCTGCGGCCATCGTGCACGACTACCCGCAGCACTATGCGCTGTTCGGGCTGCGCGATTACACTTTCAACAACGTCACCCAGGCCAATCGCAACCGCCTGTTATGGATCGACCCCTACGCGGACGGCCTGAAAACCGGGCACACCGAAACTGCCGGGTATTGTCTGGTCGGTTCGATCAAGCGCGACAGCCGCCGCCTGATCTCGGTGCTGCTCGGTGCCCCTTCCGACAACCTGCGCGCCACCGAAAGCCAGAAGTTGCTGAATTTCGGCTTCCAGCATTTCGATGCGGTGCGCCTGTACCAGAAGGATCAGCCGGTCGCCAGGGTGCGCATCTGGAAAGGCACGAAAAGCCACCTCAAAGTCGGCTTCCGCCAGGACCTGTTCCTGTCCATCCCCAAAGGACAGCTTGCCCAACTCAAGGCGACGATGGAAACGCGCCAGCCCATCCTCGCGCCGGTCGGTGGCGGGCAGCAACTGGGCGCCCTCAAGCTGACCTTGGCCGGTAAGCCCTATGCGGAATTCCCGCTGATCGCCCTGGAGGATGCGCCGCTGGCGAATGTATTCTCGCGCGGCTGGGATAGCATCCGCTTGCTGTTCGAATAAGGGGATACGACATGACGATTTATCTGAACGGCCAATACCTGCCCATCGAGGAAGCGAAAATTTCCGTGCTGGATCGCGGCTTCATTTTCGGCGACGGCGTGTACGAAGTGATTCCGGTCTATTCGCGCAAGGCGTTCCGTCTGGAAGAACACCTGCGCCGCCTGCAGCACAGCCTGGACGGCATCAGGCTCGCCAATCCGCACAGCATCACGGAATGGGCAGTTATTGTCGAGCAGATCATCGCGCGCAATAGCGGCGAGGATCAGTCCCTGTACCTGCATATCACGCGCGGCGTGGCCAGGCGCGATCACGCCTTCCCCGACCCGCCCGTCGCACCGACCGTGTTCATGATGAGCAACCCGCTGCTCACCCCGCCCGCCGAGCTATTGCAAAGCGGCATCGCCTGCATCACCGCGCCGGACAACCGCTGGCTGCGCTGCGACATCAAGGCCATCGCGCTGCTGCCCAACGTGCTGCTGCGCCAGATGGCGGTCGATGCGGGCTGCGCCGAGACCATCCTGATCCGCAACAATGAGTTCATGACCGAGGGCGCGGCCAGCAACATCTTCGTGGTGAAGAACGGCAAACTGCTCGCGCCGCCCAAGGACAACCTGATGCTGCCCGGCATCACTTACGATGTGGTGCTGGAACTCGCCGCCGCCAATGGCATCCCGCATGAAGTGCGCAGGATTGCCGTTGCGGAGGTGTTCGCCGCCGACGAATTGCTGCTCACCTCGTCCACCAAGGAAGTGCTGGCAATCACGCAACTCGACGGCAAACCGGTCGGCAGCGGCAAACCGGGCGCGATGTTCGCCAAGCTGCACAGGCTATACCAGAATTTTAAACGTGATGTGATGCGGAAACATATGTAGGTTGGGTTAGCGGGTTCATCGCGTAACCCAACAAGCGCAATGTTGGGTTACGGCGCAAAAAGCGCGCCTAACCCAACCTACGGCTGCTGCAGCCTGAATCCTCGATTCTCAAATGACACCATGACACTTACAGATTCCCTCATTGATTATCCCTGCGAATTTCCGCTGAAGATATTCGGCCTGCAGCAGGCGGGTTTTGCGCAGGCCGTGCTGGAAGTAGTCGGCAGGCACGATCCGGAATTCACCGCCGCCAGCATGGAAATGCGCGCCAGCAAGAACGCCCGCTATATCAGCCTGACCTGTACCATCCGCGCCACCTCGCGCGAGCAGCTCGATGCGGTTTACCAGGAGTTGTGCGACCATCCGATGGTGGTGATGGTGCTATGACAAAAAACGGGGGGTGGAAAGTGGGGGGTGGGAAACATATTGCGCCACCGGTCGTCCACTCGCTCGGCCAGGTCGAATACCAGCCGACCTGGGACGCGATGCGTCGCTTCACTGTGGAGCGCACAACTGAGACGCGTGACGAAATCTGGCTGGTGCAGCATCCGCCGACCTATACGCAAGGGTTGGCGGGAAAACCGGAACACCTGCTACACCCCACCGGCATCCCGGTCATCAGGATCGATCGCGGCGGGCAGATCACCTATCACGGCCCCGGCCAGATCATCGCCTATCTGCTGCTCGACCTGCGCCGCTGGAGAATCACCGTGCGCGAACTGGTGCGCCTGATGGAACAGGCGGTGGTCGATCTGCTCGGCGAATTCGGCATAACCGCGCAGGGCCGCGAAGATGCGCCGGGCGTGTATGTCGGCGGGGCGAAGATCGCCTCGCTCGGATTGAAAGTCAAGCACGGCTGCTGCTACCATGGCCTCGCATTGAACGTGGACATGGACCTGACGCCGTTCGCCAACATCAACCCGTGCGGCCACACCGGGCTGCGCGTCACGCAATGCCGCGAGCTCGGCATCACCGCCGGCATCGAAGAACTGCAAGCGCTACTGGCGCAAAACCTGATCCACGGTCTGCAGCGACACCTGGAAAGAAAACAAGTATGAGCAACACTGACCCCAAACAGACCGGCCATGCCAAGACCGCGCGCAACCCGATCAAGATCGTGCCGTTGCAGGAACGGCTGCGCAAGCCGGAATGGATACGCGTGAAACCCGGCAGCGGCGCGGGATACAACGAGGTGAAGCGCGTGCTGCGCGAGCACCAGTTGCACACGGCGTGCGAGGAGGCTTCCTGCCCAAATATCGGCGAATGTTTCGGCAAGGGCACGGCGACCTTCATGATCCTCGGCGACGTGTGCACGCGCCGCTGCCCGTTCTGCGATGTGGCGCACGGCAAGCCGCTGCCGCCCGATGCAGGCGAACCGGAAAATCTCGCGCGCTCCATCGGCTTGCTCAAGCTCAGGTACGCGGTCATCACCAGCGTGGACCGGGACGATCTGCATGACGGCGGCGCGCGGCATTTTGCCGACTGCCTCACGGCGATTCGCACTGCGGCGCCCGCGACGCGCGTGGAAATCCTCACACCGGATTTTCGCGGCCGGCTGGATGCCGCGCTGGATGCGCTTTCTCGCAGCCTGCCCGACGTGTTCAACCACAACCTGGAAACCGTGCCGCGCCTCTATCCGCTGGCACGCCCGGGCGCGGATTACGCCCACTCGCTGCGCCTGCTCAGGGATTTCAAGGCGCGCTTCCCGCATGTCCCGACTAAATCCGGCCTGATGCTGGGTCTGGGCGAAACCGATGAGGAGGTGCTGCAAGTGATGCGCGACCTGCGCGCGCACGAGGTGAACATGCTCACCATCGGCCAGTACCTGCAGCCATCCGACGGGCACCTGCCGGTGCTGCGTTATGCGCCGCCGGAAACCTTTGCGAGGTTCGAGCAAGCCGCAAAGGAGATGGGGTTCAGTCATGCCGCCTGCGGGCCGATGGTCAGGTCCAGCTATTTTGCCGATGAGCAGGCGCAGCAGGCGGGAGTGATTTAGGTCTCTGCCCAGGGAACCAACAAGCGTGCAACCAGTCTATCGGGCTGGTATATTCAACCCGCCTGGTTTAACAAGGTAGCGAATATCGGCAAGAACATATCCCCCGGGTCAATCATTTACCAAAGGAAACCATTATGAAATTTCATTATCTCGCAGCGACTGCTGCATTAGCCATTTCCACTGCCGCTTTCGCCGCAGGCGATGGCGAAACCCTGTTCAAGCAGAACAACTGCAGCGCATGCCATGCAGTCGCAGGAAAATCGGTCGGTCCGGCGTTGACGGACATTGCCGCAAAATACAAGGGCGACAAAGGCGCTCAGGCCAGACTGGAAACCAAGGTGCGCAATGGCGGCGCAGGGACTTTTGGCCAGATGCCCATGCCTGCCACCGCAAGATCGATCAGCGATGGAGACATCAAGACCATGGTGGCGTGGGTTCTGAGCCAGAAGTAAGGTCGCGCCATTCAAGGAAGCCGGCGCGAGCCGGCTTTTTTGTTGCCTGCGGGACCGGGTGCCGGCACCGCGTGCTGCTATAATTCGCGGCAAATTTTCACGCACCCCCTCATGAATATCCTTTACGAAGAAGACGGCAGTTTCAAGGTCGGCGGCATCATGGCCGACAACACCACCTCGCTCCAGGTCGAAGGCATTTCCGGAAAGCGCAGCAAGGTCAAGGCGGCCAATGTGATGTTGCGCTTCACCCAGCCGGCCCTGACCGAATTCCTCGCGCAGGCCGAAGCCCTCGCCGAAACCATCGAGGTGGATTTCCTCTGGGAATGCTGCCCGCCGGACGAGTTCGGCTTCGAGCAGATCGCCGCCGAATATTTCGGCCATGCGCCGAACTCGCTGGAGGCCGCCGCCGCATTGATCCGCCTGCACAGCGCGCCGATCTATTTCCACAAGAAAGGCAAGGGCCGCTATCGCGCCGCGCCTCCGGATGTGCTCAAGGCAGCGCTGGCCGGCGCCGAAAAAAAGCGCCAGCAACTGGCATTGCAGGCGCGCTACACCGAGCAGCTCTGCCGTTTCGAGTTGCCGGACGAGTTTGCGACACATCTCTCACAATTGCTCTATAAGCCGGATCGCAACACCCTCGAAGTCAAGGCGCTGGAAGCGGCCTGCGCGGCGACGCACCTGTCCGCCGCACATCTGCTGCAGCGCTGCGGCGCATTGCCCTCCTCGCACGATTTCCATTTGCAGAAGTTCCTGTTCGAGCACTTTCCCGACGGCACGGGCTTTCCGCCCGTCGAATTGAGCGCTTGGGACGAGCTGCCGCTGGCCGGCGTGAATGCCTTTAGCATCGACGACGCGACCACCACGGAAATCGATGATGCGTTCTCGGTGGAAAAACTGGCCAATGGCAACTGGCGCATCGGCGTGCATATCGCCGCGCCCGCGCTGGGCATGCCGCGCGATTCCGCCGGCGACAGGATCGCCGCGCAGCGGCTGTCCACCGTGTATATGCCCGGACAGAAAATCACCATGCTGCCGGACAGTGTGGTGCAGGCCTTCACGCTGTGCGCCGACCGCGTTAGCCCGGCGTTGTCGATGTATAACGAGCTGGACGGTGCAACGCTGGAAATACTCGGCCACGAGAGCCGCGTCGAGCGCGTGCATATCGCCGCGAACCTGCGCCATGACACGCTGGAGCCGCTGTTCAACGAAGAGACGCTGGCCGCTGGTAAGCTGGATTATCCCTACGCGGCCGAGCTCACCCTGTTGTGGAACCTGGCACAAAAACTGGAAGCGGTGCGCGGCAAGCCGTCCGACAACAGCACGCAGCAAGTGGATTACAACTTCCATGTCGAGTCCGACCGCGTCAGCATCACGCAACGGCGGCGCGGCTCACCGATCGACAAGGTGGTCTCCGAACTGATGATCCTGGTGAACAGCGAATGGGGCCGGCATCTCGCCGAGTACGGCTTCGTCGGCATCTACCGCACGCAGCAGGGTGGCAAGGTGAAGATGAGCACCGTGGCAGCGCCGCATCAGGGGCTGGGCGTGGCGCAATACATGTGGTCGAGCTCGCCGCTGCGCCGCTACGTGGACCTGCTGAACCAGCGACAGATCATCGCGATGCTGAACGATGGCGAGCCGGCCTACCCGAAGAACGATCCCGCGCTGTACGCCGCGATGCGCGATTTCGACACCATGTACACCATCTACAACGACTTCCAGCGGCACATGGAACGCTACTGGTGTTTGCGCTGGCTGCAGCAGGAAAATGTCGAACAGGCGGAAGCTCTGGTGCTCCGCGAAAACCTGGTCAAGCTGACCGATATCCCGCTGGTTCTCCGCGTGCCGTCGCTGCCGGAATTGCCTGCCAATACCCTGGTGCGGCTGGCCATCGTCTCGGTCGATCTGCTCGACGTCGAGGTGCAGGCGCGTTTTGTCGCGGCGATAACTGAGGAGGAGCCAGCCGAGTGCTAACATGGCTGAAAACACCATTGACCGGCGCGATGGCCTTTTCGGTCGCGCTGCACGCCTTCGCACTGTTCGGCATCGCACTGGTGATGCCCGATCCGCGCGGCGCGATCAACTTCATGCAGCCGCTGCAAGTGGTGCTGGTCAACACCAAGTCGAAATCCAGGCCGGCAAAAGCCGATGCGCTGGCGCAGGCCAATCTGGACGGCGGTGGCAATACCCCGGAAGACCGGCACGCCAAGACCCCGCTGTCCACGATCCGTGACGACCAACAGTTCACCCCCGAACAGATCGCGAGGCGCGTCGCGCAGCTTGAGGAAGAATCAAAACGGATGCTGACCCGGCTGAAGAGCAATTACAAGGTGACGCAACCGGAGCCCAAGAAGCAGCAAAGCAGCGACGCCCACAGCGGCGAAGACCTGGTGCAGAAAAGCCTGGAGATCGCGCGCCTCGAAGCGCAGATCGACAAGAACTTCGATGCCTATCAGAAAATGCCGCGGCGCAAATACATCGGCGCACGCACACAGGAATACCGTTTCGCGCAATACATCGAAGACTGGCGCATCAAGGTGGAACGCATCGGCAACCTGAATTACCCGGAACAGGCGCGCCAACAAAGGATTTTCGGCAGCCTGCGGCTCAGCGTGTCGATCAATGCGGACGGCGGCCTCGGGCCGATCGAAGTGAACAAATCATCGGGCAGCCGCATCCTGGATGCGGCGGCGATGCGCATCGTCAGGCTCGCCGCCCCCTACGCGCCACTGCCGCCGGACATCCGCAAAGACACCGATATCCTGGTCATCACGCGCACCTGGACGTTCACCTCATCGGACAAGCTGAAAAGCGAGTAACCATCATGACCGACAAATACGCCGTCATCGGCAACCCCATCGCCCACAGCAAATCGCCGCTGATCCACAGGATGTTCGCCGAGCAGACCGGGCAGGACATCAGCTATGAATCCATCCTCGCACCACTGGACGGTTTTGTCGCGACCGTCGAACGACTGCGCAAGGAAGGCTACAAGGGCTGCAACGTCACCGTGCCGTTCAAGTTCGAAGCCTTCAAAATCGCCACCGAACTCAGTGAGCGCGCCCGATCCGCGCAAGCAGTCAATACCTTGAGCCTTGATGGCGATGCGATACGTGGCGACAACACCGACGGTGCCGGATTGGTGCGCGACATCGAACACAATCTCGGCATCTCATTGCAAGGTAGGCGGACGCTGCTGATGGGCGCGGGCGGCGCGGCATACGGCGTGGCGCTGCCTTTGCTCGACGCAGGCATGAAGCTGTGGGTGGCCAATCGCACAGCAAGCAAGGCTGTCGAACTGGCGGCAAAATTTCCGGCACGCACAATCCGTGGCTGCGGTTACGACGAACTGGGCGGCGTCCAGTTCGACATCGTCATCAACGCCACTTCCAGCGGGTTGACCGGTGAAATGCCGCCGCTGCCACCCGGCATCTTCGCCCCCGGTGCGCTGGCCTACGACATGATGTACGGGCGCGAAACATCGTTCATGAAATTCGCGCGCGAACACGGCGTCGCCGTGATTGCCGACGGCCTCGGCATGCTGGTCGAGCAGGCCGCTGAAGCGTTCTTCATCTGGCGCGGCGTGCGTCCTGAAACCGCGCTGGTCATCGCCGCGCTACGCCTGCCCTGAGCGTGTCGAAGGGCAAACAATAATGAAAAAACTGTGGGGCTGGACTTGGCGCGGCATGGCGATTTGCTTCGCCCTGCTGCTGCTCTACCAGTTGTGGATTTTCGCGCATATCTGCTGGTGGATTAAATTCAACCCGTCCACCAGCGCGTTCATGGAAAGCCGTCTGGCCATCATGCAGGACAAGAATCCGGATGCCGAACTGCGGCACCAGTGGGTGCCCTATGTAAAAATTTCCAGCCATCTCAAGCGCGCACTGATCGCCTCCGAGGACGCGAAGTTCGTCGACCACGAGGGCTTCGACTGGGAAGGCATCCAGAAGGCTTACGAGAAGAACCTGAAGAAGGGCAAGATTGTCGCGGGCGGCTCCACCATCAGCCAACAGCTCGCCAAAAACCTGTTCCTTTCCACCAAACGCACGCCGTGGCGCAAGGCTGAAGAGGCGGTTATCACACTGATGCTGGAGGCGACGATGGACAAGCGGCGCATTTTCGAAATTTATCTCAACGTGATCGAATGGGGCAACGGCGTGTTCGGCGCAGAAGCCGCCGCGCGCCACTACTACCGCATCAGTGCGGCCAACCTTACCGCGGAACAGGCCGCTAGGCTTGCCGCAATGGTGCCCAATCCGCGCTACTACGACACCCACCGCGAAGCGCGCGGCCTGCTTCGCAAAACCGGCATCATTCTCGACCGTATGAACGATGCGGAAATTCCCTGAGCAATCCAGCAACGATTTCTTTACAATAGTGCGCGATTCATAAGGTACGCGCCATGACCGACACCAACCGGGAAAACCACTATACCGAAAATGTGCAGGATCACCTCAAGCAGGTGGAATCGCTGCTGCGCAAACACGCATTGGTAGAAGAGGTTGTTCACCGGCAAGAGATACCTCGCGAAGATCGTCACGCATTGGTCGATACCCTGCTGCACAAGCAGCATCTCGCCGAACTGCAACGCAAGCTGGATAGCCTGCACCCGGCGGACATCGCCTATATCCTGGAAGCCCTGCCCATCGAACAGCGTTTGCTGGTGTGGGATCTGGTCAAGTCGGAGCGCGACGGCGATATCCTGATCGAGGTTTCCGATGCGGTGCGCGAATCGCTGATTGCGACCATGAACCGCGAAGAGTTGCGCGCCGCCGCCGAACAACTCGATACCGACGAAATCGCCGACCTCGCCCCCGACCTGCCGCAAAACGTGATGCGCGACGTATTCAAGTCGCTGTCCGTCGAAGAGCGTGAACAATTGCGCGCGGCGATGTCATATCCGGGAGACTCGGTCGGCGCACTGATGGATTTCAATATGATCCATGTCCGCGAAGATGTCACGCTTGAAGTGGTATCGCGCTATTTGCGCCGCTTCGACAAACTGCCCGATCATACCGACCAGGTGTTCGTGGTGGATCGGGACGACCACTTCAAGGGCGTCCTGCCAATCAACCTCATCGTGGTCAACGAACCGGAAGTGATTGTCGGCGACCTGATGCTGACCGACACCATACAACTGCATCCGGAAGAGAAGGCGGATCAGGCCGCCCAGGCTTTTGAACGCTACGACCTGGTTTCAGCACCAGTGATAGATGAGGACGGCAAGCTAATCGGGCGGGTGACGGTGAACGTGGTGCTGGACTTTATCCGCACCGAATCGGAAAGCGATGTGCTGAATCTGGCCGGTTTGCGCGAAGAGGAAGATATCTTCGCCTCGGTATGGAAGAGCGCACAGAACCGCTGGGCATGGCTAGCGTTGAATCTTTGCACAGCATTCTTCGCTTCACGGGTGATCGGCAATTTTGAAGGCACGATAGAAAAATTCGTCGCACTCGCCACACTCATGCCGATTGTCGCCGGAATCGCCGGCAACTCGGCGAACCAAACTACCACCATTGCCATCCGT
Organism: Gallionella sp.; assembly: GCA_035720625.1. Lineage (GTDB taxonomy): Bacteria > Pseudomonadota > Gammaproteobacteria > Burkholderiales > Gallionellaceae > Gallionella. Next base: position 26,181 of record DASTNS010000065.1, read on the forward strand.
TCACTAGCCCTGGGGCAAATCACGCAAGGCAATGCGCGCAGGCTGATGCTCAAGGAATTGGCGATTGGTGGATTTAACGGCCTGTTGTGGGGCGGTATTGCCGGATTGTTTGCTTACTTCCTATACCACAGCGTGGCGCTCGGCATCGTGATGACCGGTGCGATGCTGCTCAACCTACTGGTGGGCGCGACCGTCGGCATGGCCATCCCGCTTGTCATGCAGAAGCTGGGACGTGACCCGGCCATTGGCTCCAGCGTGATGATCACCGCCATTACCGACAGCGGCGGATTCTTCATCTTTCTGGGATTGGCGACAATCTTCCTGATTTAAGGGGGAGCAAATACGTCCCGCGTAAAACGCAGGTTGTTGCTTAAGTTTCGCCTGAGAAAACCAAAAAAGGGCGGAAAAGCAAACCGCCCCTTGCGAGGCGAAATTACGCTTTCAGGATACCGCCGACCGGTTTAGCCGCTACTTTTTTCGCTGCCGGTTTCTTGGCTGCCGGTTTCTTGGCTGCGACTTTCTTGGCTGCCGGTTTTTTAGCCGCTACTTTTTTCGCTGCCGGTTTCTTGGCTGCGACTTTCTTGGCTGCCGGTTTTTTAGCCACTACTTTTTTCGCTGCCGGTTTCTTTGCTGCCGGTTTCTTGGCTGCGACTTTCTTGGCTGCCGGTTTTTTAGCCACTACTTTTTTCGCTGCCGGTTTTTTCGCTGCGGGTGTTTTTGCTTTTGTATCGGATGTTGCCATTTTCATTCTCCATAAAAATTTTAGAACATTCACTACGACTCACTGCACACCCAAACGCCCTGTATTTCAGCGAAAGACGCTTGTGGCATCGGCACTGTATCCACGTTTAAAAAAACGTGCAACAAATTTCGTAAATTTTTTTTGCGGAAATTGCAACACTTACAAAATCAGTTTTTCCCCGGCATACAACTGCGATACCGTCTCGCGCTCACGCACCAGATGCGCTGTTCCGCCATCCACCATCACCTCGGCGACACGCGGGCGGGTGTTGTAATTGGAACTCATGCTCATCCCGTAAGCTCCGGCGGAAAGCACAACCAGCAAGGATTGCGGCGCGATTGCCAGATCGCGCGCATGGCCGATAAAGTCGCCCGTCTCGCAGACTGGGCCGACCACTTCGTAGATCTGCGCCGCATGATTTTCGCGCCTTACCGGCAGGATTTCATGGAACGCATCGTACAAAGCCGGACGCATCAGGTCATTCATCGCGGCATCGACGATGGCGAAATTCTTCTCCTCACCGTGCTTGAGATATTCCACGCGCGTCAGCAACACGCCGGCATTACCGACCAGCACACGCCCCGGCTCGAGGATCAGTTTTTCGCCGCGCCCGCGCAGCGCGCCGAACAGTGCCGCCACATAATCGGCAATCGCTGGCGGCGTCTCGTCGTTGTAGCGGATACCCAGGCCGCCGCCCAGGTCGATGTGCTCGAGCCGAATGCCTTCTTGTGCCAGCGTATCAACCAGTGCCAATATTTTTTCTGCCGCAGCGAGGAAGGGGCTGGTCTCGGTGAGCTGCGAGCCAATATGGCAATCCACGCCGACGATACGCAGATGCGGCAAATCGCGCGCCCTGCGGTACAGTGTAACGGCTTCGCCGTAGGCCACGCCGAATTTGTTCTGTTTCAGGCCGGTGGAAATATACGGATGGGTCTTCGCGTCGACATCGGGATTCACGCGCAGGCTGACCGGCGCAGCCTTGCCCATGCTTCCGGCCACTTCGTTAAGGCGCTCCAGTTCGGCAGCCGATTCGACGTTGAAACACAGGATGCCCGCCTCCAGCGCCAGGCGCATTTCGGCGACGCTCTTGCCCACACCGGAGAACACCACCTTGCGCGCATCGCCGCCCGCTGCCAGCACGCGCTGCAATTCGCCGCCGGACACGATGTCGAAACCTGCCCCGAGGCGCGCGAACACGTTCAGAATCGCCAGATTGGAACTCGCCTTCACCGCATAACAGATCAGATGTTCGTGGCCTTGCAACACGTTGCTGAATTGATGGAAGCCATCGATCAGCGCAGCGCGCGAATACACATAACAGGGTGTGCCGAACTGCGCGGCGATGTCCCCCAGCGGCACCTGCTCGGCATGAAGCTGGTTGTCTTGATAATAAAAATAATCATTCATGGCTATTTGCCTTGCTGGGAGGATGAAGCGCTCGGCGCGGGAAGCATAAGCGGACCTTTGTGCCCGCAACCTTGCAGCAGCACAGCCGAAACCGCGATAATGCCTACAGTAATGCCCCAAGTAATACTACGACGCATAACGACATCCCTCAAAAGACTAATGTACCGGATTATAAAGGCTGACCATGACTGAAAGCGAATTCAACCGACTGGCCGATGCCGCGCTGGCACGCATCGAAACGGCCATAGATAACTGCAGCGACGATGTCGAATGCAACCGCAGCGGCAACGTGCTGGAAATCGAGTTCAGCGACGGCCAGAAAATTATCATCAACCGCCACGACGTAAACCAGGAAATCTGGGTTGCCGCCAAGTCCGGCGGTTTCCATTACGCCTGGCTGGATGAAGCGTGGCGCAGCCGGCGCGACGGCAGCGAGCTGTTCGACAAAATCATGACGTTATTTGCGGAGCAAGGCGAAAAGATCAGCCTGCTGTAGGGCGGAAGCCCCAAAGGGGTGTTCCGCCAATAGCGGATCATGCAGCGGCAGAACCGCTATGCGTTCCGCCCTACAAAGCAATTCCCTTGAGTTCCCTGCGCAGCTTAACGTAATCCGGGCAAACGCTTTGCACCACCTCCCAGAACGCCGCCGAATGGTTCATCTCGCGCAGGTGCGCGAGTTCATGCACCACCACGTAATCCACCAGGTGCAGCGGCAGTCGGATGAGCTGCTCGTTGAGCCGCACGGTACCGCGCGCCGTGCAACAACCCCATTGTGTTTTCGCCGCTGAAAGTTTGACCGTGTGCGGTACAACATTCAGCAATGCCGCATAGTGCGCTACACGTTCCGCGAATAGCCGTTCTGCCTCATGCCGATACCAGTGCACCACAACCTGCTCGATTTGTGCCGCCTCGCTGCCATTGGCAATGAACACCCACAGCTCGCCGCGATGCCGTGTCGGAGGCGCGGCAAACAAACCCGGCACGACGCGCAGGGTCAACGCCTCGCCCAGATAGGAGACCGCCCCACCATCCGCCCAGCGGGTTTCAACCGGCTTGCGCGTCTGCCAGTTGCCCAGCTTTTCCACCACCCAATGCGCCTTGTCCTGCAGCACGCTGTGCAGCCATTTTTCCGAGACGCGCAATGGCACGCTCACGGTAAGCCCGCGCTCATCGATGCGCAGGCCGATGCTCCTGCGCCGGCCGCTGCGCTTCAGGGTGTAGAGAATACTTTTTCCGGCGAGGAGCGCGGCACGTTGCTCGACGCTGGGCGGAGAAACCAGATTGCGCAGGCGTTTCAGCATCAATGCGGCAACTGCTGAATCTCATTCTCGATCCACGCTTCGACACGCGCATTGATCTCTTCCGCCTTGAGTCCTTTGGTCTCGATCGGCGCGCCGATGCTCATGGTGATCAGCCCGGGATGTTTGCTGAACGCATTGCGCCCCCACAGCCGTCCGGCGTTGTGCGCCACTGGCACGACCGGGATGCCGCTGCTTGCCGCCAGCATCGCTCCGCCGATCTTGTATTTGCCGCGCCGTCCGAACGGCACACGCGTTCCCTCGGGAAAGATCACCACGCAAAACCCTTGCGCCAGCCGTTCCTTGCCCTGCTTGAGCAACTGCTTTATTGCGCCCTTGCCATCGCTGCGCTTGATGGCGATCGGACTGGTCAGCGCCAGCGTCCAGCCGAAAAACGGCAGCCACAACAGCTCGCGTTTCAACACCCACACTTGCGGCGGGAAGATCTCTTGCAGCGCCAGCGTCTCCCATGCCGATTGATGCTTGCACAGCACGATACAGGGTTCTTTGGGGATATTCTCGATACCGCGCACTTCATGGCGGATACCGCACACCAGACGCAACAACGGCAGCATCAGCTTCGCCCATTGCGAAATGATACGGTAGCGCGTGAGCGGGCTAAGCGGAAAAGATAACAAAGCCAGCATCGCAAAAACCGGCGTGATAATGATTTGCAGCAGCAAAAAAATCAGCGAGCGTAGTACCAGCATGTCAACCTAAAGTAATTCAGAAACCACCGCCGCCAAGTCATGGAAGACCAGCGTACCATCCGGCAGGCCACCTGCCGCTTGGGTTTTCATACCCTTGCCAGTGAGCACCAGATAAGGCTGTGCGCCCAGCGCGGCGGCAGATTGCAAATCGCGCAGCGAATCGCCCACCACCGGGACATCGTCGAGGTTGCTGAGATTATAACGTGCCGCAATCTCCTCCAGCATCCCGCTCCTGGGCTTGCGGCAACGGCAATTGCTCTCGCTGGCATGCGGACAGAAAAATACCGCATCGATGTGCGCGCCAGCCAGCGCGCAGGCCTTGTGCATCTTGTTGTGTATCGCGTTCAGCATCGCCATGTCAAACAGCCCGCGCTCGATCCCGGACTGGTTTGTCGCTACCACCACGCGGTAGTCGGCCTGGTTCAGGTGCGCAATCGCTTCCAGGCTGCCGGGGATCGGCTTCCATTCTTCCGGTTTTTTGATGAACTGCTCAGAGTCGTAGTTGATCACGCCGTCGCGGTCGAGAATGATCAGGTTCATGGCTGGCTTATCCCGAAGTCCTTAGGCCGCTAATTTGGAAATATCGGCAACCTGGTTCATCAACCTGCCGAGTTGCTGCAACAGCACCGCCCGGTTCAAACGCAGATTTTTATCTTCGCACATCACCATAACCTTCTCGAAGAAATCGTCAATGAAGGGCTTGAGCGTAACCAGCACTTTCAGATTCTGCCCATAGTCGCCGCGATCCAGGTAGCCCTGTGCAAACGGTGCAATGTCCTGCATGGCCTGATGCAGGTCGCGTTCGGCGGCTTCTTTCAGCAACGCAGGTTTTACGGCCGCGTGGGTTAAATCGGCGCCGAGTTCCTCGCAGTTCTTGCGGATGATGTTCAGCACACGCTTGTTGGCCGCAGCCAGATCCTTTGCCACTTCCAGCGCGGCAAAGGCGCGCACCCCTTGCAGGCGCGGCAAGACCTCGTGCATGCGCCCATTCAGGATATGCAGCACCGCCTCGATGTGCGACGGCTCGAAATCTCGCTCACGCAGATAGCCGCGCAGGCGATCCAGCATGAAACCCTCCACGTCGCTTGCCACCGTCGCGCTCAGCATGCCCTCCGGGAAATTCCCGGCAGCGGTCTTGATCAGCGCAGGCAACGGCAGATCGAGCGGCGTCTCGACCAGGATGCGCAATATGCCCAACGCATGGCGGCGCAGGCCGAACGGGTCCTTTTCGCCGGTGGGCACCTGGCCGATGCCGTAAATACCGAGCAGCGTGTCCAGCTTGTCGGCCAGCGCCACGGCGCACGCGATCGCGCCCTGCGGCAGTGTATCCCCGGCAAAGCGCGGGTGATAGTGCGCCTCGATGGCATCCGCCACCACCTTGTCCTCGCCGTCATGCAATGCGTAGTAGCGCCCCATGATGCCCTGCAGCTCGGGAAATTCGCCGACCATGTCGGTGAGCAGGTCGGCCTTGGCCAGCCGTGCCGCCAGCTCCGCGTCCGCCTTGTCCGCATCCAGCAGCCGCGCAATCGTGCCGGACAGCGTGGCGATGCGCTCGACACGCTGCAACTGCGTGCCCAGCTTGTTGTGGTACACCACGCTGCCGAGCTTCTCGACGCGCGATTCCAGCATCTTCTTGCGATCCTGGTCGAAGAAGAATTTCGCGTCGGCGAGGCGCGGGCGCACCACGCGCTCATTGCCGCCGATCACCAGGCCGGCATCCGCCGGCTGGATGTTGGACACGATCAGGAACCGATTGGTCAGCTTGCCGCCGGCGTCCAGCAACGGAAAATATTTCTGGTTCGCCTTCATCGTCAGGATCAGGCATTCCTGCGGTACTTCGAGGAATTCCGCATCGAACTGCCCGACCAGCACGTTGGGACGCTCGACCAGTGCGGTCACTTCGTCCAGCAGCGCATCGTCCTCGATGGGCTTCACCCCGCCGCCCACCCTTGCCGCGGCCTCCGCCAACTGGCGCGCAATCTCGGCGCGGCGCTTTTCAAAGCTCGGGATCACTGCGCCTTCGTTCTCCATCTGCACCTCGTAGCTGTCGGCATTTTTCAGTACCACCTGCGCAACGCTGGCCTCGAAGCGGTGGCCCTGAGTGCTGCGCCCGGCCTGCAAGCCCAGCACACGAACCGGCACGATCTCGCTGCCGTGCAACGCGACCACCCCATGCGCGGGGCGCACGAACTGCACGCTATCCCAGCCGTCGGCGAGCTGGTAGGTCATCACCTTGGGGATCGGCAGTTTGGCAAGGGCTTCTTCCAGGGCTTTCTGCAATCCATCTGCCAATGTCGCACCGGCCTGCCTGCTGTCATAGACTAGCGACTCAGCCTTGCCCTCCCCTTCGCGGCGCAACTGCGGCACGGTTTCGGCCCCTGCGCTCAGTGCGGCAAGTTTCTTCAACAGGGCGGTCGTCGCCTGCCCGTTCGCATCCAAACCGACAGAAACCGGCATCAGTTTCTGCGACACCGCTTTATCGGCGGCCTTGGCGGCCACATCGCCCACGCGCACCGCAAGGCGGCGCGGCGAAGCAAAATGAGTCACGACGCTTTCGGCCGAAGCCAGACCTTGCGCCTTGAGGCTCTCGGCCAGCACGGCGGCGAAACCCTCGCCGAGTTTTTTCAGCGCCTTGGGCGGCAGTTCCTCGACGAGCAGTTCAACCAGCAAATTCCTGTTACTCATGCTACCACCGCCTTCTTCTCGATCTGTGCCAGCACTTCGTCTGCCCACGCCTGGGGCGCCATCGGGAAGCCGAGGCGGGCGCGGCTGTCGAGGTAGCTCTGCGCGACGCTGCGCGCGAGGTTGCGGATGCGGCCTATGTAGGCGGCGCGCTCGGTCACCGAGATCGCGCCGCGCGCGTCGAGCAGGTTGAAGGTGTGCGCGGCTTTCAGCACCTGCTCGTAGGCAGGCAATGCCAGTCTCTGTTCCATCAGGTGCTTGGCCTGTTTCTCATGGCTGCCAAACGCGCCGAGCAGGAATTCCACATCGCTGTGCTCGAAGTTGTAAGCGGACTGCTCGATCTCGTTCTGGTGGTACACGTCGCGGTAGGTCACGCCCGGCGTCCAGGTCAGGTCGAACACGTTTTCCACGCCTTGCAGGTACATCGCCAGCCGCTCCAGCCCGTAAGTGATCTCGCCGGTGATCGGCTTGCAGTCGATGCCGCCGACCTGCTGGAAATAGGTGAACTGCGTCACTTCCATGCCGTTCAGCCACACCTCCCAGCCCAACCCCCATGCACCGAGCGTCGGGTTTTCCCAGTCGTCCTCGACGAAGCGGATGTCGTTTTGTTTCAGATCGAAGCCAAGCGCTTCCAGCGAACCGAGATACAAGTCGAGGATATTGGACGGAGAGGGTTTCAGCACCACCTGGAACTGGTAGTAATGCTGCAAGCGGTTCGGGTTCTCGCCGTAGCGTCCGTCCTTGGGGCGGCGCGACGGCTGCACGTAGCCGGCCTTCCACGGCTCCGGCCCGAGCGCGCGCAGGAAAGTCGCGGTGTGCGACGTGCCCGCGCCGACTTCCATATCGTAGGGCTGCAACAGCGCGCAGCCCTGCTTGTCCCAGTAATTCTGCAGCGTCAGGATAATCTGTTGAAAACTCAGCCCTTGGCTGAGTTTCGGTGAAGACTCATGCCCGCTTGCGGGCGTTATGTCGGAACCAAAAGTAGGCATCGGTTGTTTTCAGGCAATTGCAAAGGCGTGCATTTTACTGGTTTTCGGGCGTTGTGTTCGCCATTGATTGGCATTGCAGGGCTAATTCAATGCACAAACGACGGGGTATGGCTACCCCAAAGCAAGGCAGTGTTTGCTCCAAAGTCGAATGCCGCGAAATGAGCGATGGCTGCTTAGTGCCATTAGCTCTGCCCTTGGTTAGGCGCAATCCTTCAGGGTATCCAGACAATCGTACCTGCCTGCTTTAGTCCCCTTTGCAGACTGTTGCCATACTCGGTAGCATTGCCGGATGGCAACGCTACTCTATCACCTGACTCAAGATGGTAAGACTGCCGTCTCACCTTTTGATGAGGCGATCCTGAAGGTTGCTCGTTGCGGCCCGGTGCGCATCGTTAGCCCTTACATTGGGGTTGCCTACATCGAGCGAATCATCGGCATCAGCTCCGAGTGGCGCTTGATTTCCGATGTGCAAGAATGGCTTGGCTCGCTCTCCACGCAAGCCCGCCCTCGTGCTTGGCAATTCATCCGCGAGAATCTCGAATCGATCCATCATTGCCACGCCATCCACGCCAAGGCAGTCATTAGTGACTCGTTGGCGATGATGGGCTCCGCCAATCTGACGCAGCACGGCATTCTCGGTCGCACCGAGATGGGCATTCTGCTTGATGATGCCAACCTGGTCTCAGAGCTTGGCGCCTGGTTTGACGGTCTATGGGCCGAGACTAAGCCTCCTGAGGTGGATGAGGCGTCAGCCTACATCCAATGGCTTGACGAGGAAGCTGCCCATGCGCCGACGCGCCGACAACGTTTTGCCCTCTCAAGCGGCAGCCGCAAGGTCAGAGCGCGCTTGGTCAATCTGGAGGTAAAGGCTACTACCCAACCCAATGAAGCACCACTGAATCTAAGTCAGGTCGCGCAGGCGATTATCATTCAGGATCAAAAGCACTATGATTCTGTGGAGGCCGCCATCGAGGCGGCCATTAACAAGCTCACTGTAGGTGCGTTTACCTTCAGCCAGCTCGCCATGGAGACCAGGCGGGGATTCGCCGACACGAACCTTCGCGAGATTTACATTCTGCTGGTACAGCACTGTGCCAACCATGTGAGATCAGTATTCGTCGACTCAACGCAGAATCGGTTGATTCTCAAGGACGGACACTTCACTCAATCTACCAAGGAAACACTATGGCCGGCGCTAGCACCTTTCGACGCCTTCCTGGTTGCCATAATCGGAAAACTCAGCTTTTCTACCCCCGCAGCACTCCCAACGGAGGAGCGGTTGGAGCGCGAAACTGGAATTGGTGGTCGTGACCAGGTAATTCTTGTTTCCGAACTTTTGGATTGCGGCTTCCTTGTACTCGACGACCGGCCGGGTGAGCTGCCCTACTACACCCTCGACAGCTTATTTGATGAGTGGGGTGGGCGCTTCAAACTGTTTCCGAAGGCTCATTCTGCCTGGGAGGTGAAACAGCGCCAAAGTGCTCGCACGACTCCACAGATCGACATAGACGATGATAACTTCGATATAGATACGCCGGCTAGCTATGGAGTTCTACGTAGTGACCAGCTACCGGAAATAGAGGACGAGGACGACGACGATATCGACTTCGCCGGGCTGGAGAAGGTGCTACGCGAGTCTGAGGTGCGTGCGGCTCAACGCAAGCTGGAGCACCCCACGAAGCGAAAAGGGCCGGCGACAACACCGAAGAAGAGCCACGAACCTGTCAAGATCGCGATTCCCAAGCCGGAGGTGTTAGAACGACATCAGGTGGACGCCTTCCTAGCCAGGCTGCTCACGTCGGTGGCTGGTGGACGCTTATTTACTGCACAAGATTGGAGCGCCCTCACTCAATATGTAGCCCAAGTGACTATGACTCAGGAGCCGATTGTACGAATCGCGCTTGATCCAGTAGCAAAGCACCCGAAGGTATTCCTTGTTGCTGACCAAGGCGGCCATTGTTTGCTGTCAATCAATCCAATGCTCCGCTGGGACATGCTGTTGAGCTACCCGAAGACTCGTGCTGTTTGCGACAAACTTTTAGAATCAGCCTAAGCATGAGGGTGTCTGGAATTCTGTGTAATCAACAGTGTTGAACGACTGTTTTCTGGAAAGTCGACTGACTGCTTCGGGTCGAAAGCGACCATCAACCAAGAAAAATTAATAACTACTTATAATCCCACAAAAGCCATTGGCGTCTGCGATGCCGAATGGAGCGCAATCAGCCATTCACGTACTGCATAAATTCCGGATGCCCTCACATGACAAACCACATCATTGAATTTATGGCTCATTGGGGAATCACAGCGCTATCGCTGTGGGTTGCTGGTTTCATATTCTACGGCATCTCATTTTCCAATAAGCGGTCGCTGTTTATATCAGCACTCCTGCTGGGCCTGGCCAATGCGATCATCAGGCCAGTCGTCATTTTGCTGACCATTCCGCTGACGATTTTTACCTTCGGATTCTTTTTGCTTGTTATCAATGCCCTGATGATGCTTCTGGTGTCATCAGTTGTGCCCGGCTTCAAAGTGTCGGGCTTCTGGACGGCTTTCTTTGCGAGTATCTTTATCGCGGTTCTTAGCTTTTTCGTCGGGCTGTTTATCTTCCAGACGGGCGACAATCCGATTGTCATCCATACGCATCGGGGAATGTTTGTATGAGAAACAGGAGTCCCAATGCGGATGGCCAGCATGGCCTCTTAATCAGTCAAATAATGAGATTATTTCGAACTTGATTGGATCAGCATCAGTTTCTCCGCCCGCTTCATGCTTTTGATCTCCATCTCGCGCTTCGATGCGGTTGATCTATCCGTGCAAGACTCGGCGAACACCAGCTCCACCGGCACGCGCGCCCGCGTGTATTTGGAGGCCGTGCCAGCGTTATGCGCCGCGAGACGTTTTTCGAGATCGTTGGTGATACCGCAGTACAGGGTGTCGTCGGCGCAGCGCAGGAGATAACAGAACCAGTTCATTGTCGCTCACACACCCTCACCCCAGCCCTCTCCCGCCTGCGGGAGAGGGGGTGTTTTGCGGCGCAGCCAGACATAGGCCAGCATCAACGCGATCAGCAGCAGCACCGCCGCATTGCCCCAGCGCACATAGGGTGTGATGCCGTCATAACCTTGCGCCTGGCCTTGCAGCACGGCTTGTTGATGCTGCGGCAGTTGCCGCAACACCTTGCCGTCCGCACCGATGATAGAAGTGACGCCGGTGTTGGTGGCGCGCAGCATCATGCGGCCGCTTTCCAGCGCGCGCAGTTGCGCGATCTGGTTGTGCTGCGCCGCCGCGTGGGAGTGGCCGTACCAGGCATCGTTGGTGACGTTGACTAGCAGCGTGGCCTCGGGCAGCGCGCGGATGATCTCTTCGCCGAACACGTCCTCGTAGCAGATGTTCGCCGCGACGCGCTGGCCGGCAACATCGAGCGGCGCTTGGCGCGCATCGCCGCGCGCGAGGTCGCCCATCGGGATATCGAGCACGCCGTTGATGAACCAGCCGAGCAGCGGGCGCAGCGGGATGAATTCACCGAACGGCACCAGGTGCTGTTTGCGGTAATGCTGTTCGTCCGCCGCGCCGAGCGTGAACACGCCGTTGTAATAGCTGCCGTTGCTGCGCTCGAAAGCGCCGATCAGAATATCGCCGCCGTTTTTCCGAGCGTGGTCGCGCAGTTGTTCCACCAGCGCCGACGGTACCTCGTGGCGCAACAGCGGCAGCGCGGTTTCCGGCAGGATGGTGAGGCGCGCCGGATTTTGCAGGGTCAGGCGGCGGTAGGTCTCCAGGGTGCCGGGCAGCGCGTCTTCGTTGAACTTGATATTCTGCGCGATGTTGCCCTGCACCAAAGCCACGCTGAACGGCTCGCCGTGCGGCTGCGTCCATGCAACGGTGCGCAGCAGCGCGCCGCCGACCCACAGCATCAACAGAGCGGCGAATGCCGCCCCCCTCTCCCTAGCCCTGATAGAACTACTAGCCATTCGACTACGCCCGCGAGCGGGCAAGTCGCTGGTTATCTCCCCCAAGGGGCGAGGGGACAGCAGCATTGCCAGCAGCCCTGCGCTCAGCGCCGCAACCAGCGACACACCGTACACGCCGAACAGCGGCGCATAACCCGCCAGCGGGCTGTCGCTGTGCGCATAGCCCAGTGCCAGCCACGGAAAGCCGGTAAAGATCGTGCCGCGCAGCCATTCGATCAGCACCCATACGGCCGGCATCACCAGCACCGCACGCATCCCGTTTGCTGCCTGAAAACGAACGCCGTGAGTTTCGCCAAAACGCGCCTGCGCATAACCGGCCAGCGCCGGAAACAGGGCGAGGAATGCGGCGAACAGCAGTGTGGCGGGCAACGCCAGCAGCAGCGGCATGCCGCCGTAATCGTGCAGCGCGACATAGATCCAGCCGATGCCCGCGACGAACAGTCCCAAGCCGAAGGCAAAGCCCATCCATGCCGCCGCGGACGGCCTGTCGGCGCGGCTCCACAATGCGAACAATGCGGCGAGCGCCAGCACCGGAATGACGAATATCCCGAACGGCGCGAAGCCGAATACGCAGGATAATCCGGCCAGCAATGCCAACCCGCGATTTCTATTGAATAAGCCCATGCAAAAACCCGTTACCTGATGTATTGCAAAACGCGCGCAGCATAACCGATTCAACGCACCTGCTGCCAACCGGCCAAACTGAAATGAAGAAGGCGGTGCGACAATATGCCGCAGGGGCGCAAGTACAAGATTTGCTAGTATCGTGCAGTCATTCCGCCCAACAAAATAATTTACGGGAGATTCTTAACCATGAAAACCGAACTGCTATTCGCCGCATTACTCGGCACCACCGCCAACGCCTATGCATCCTGCGGCTCGTCATTTTGCTCAATGAACACAAATTGGGATACCCAAGGACTGGTGAATAACGAAGGCTTGCGTATTGACTTGCGCTATTCCTATGCCAGAGCGGACACGCCGCGCGTCGGTTCGTCGAAAGTTGCCAAGCCCTCGCCTACTGACCCGGCTTTGGCCGGCGTCGAAGTCGAGAACATGCGCACCATCAACCAGTTGCTTAATCTGGATTTCGATTATGCGATCAACTATCAGTGGAGCGTTGCGGTCGGTTTGCCTGTGGTGATGCGCGACCACGCGCACCAAATTGGCGACCCTGCACTCACCATCGTCGAACAGAATAAGTTTACCGAGCTCGGCGATGTTCGCGTGGTAGGGAACTACAAATTCGATTTCAGTGATCGCATGTCCGGCAGCGGCATACGCTTTGGTTTGAAGCTGCCCACCGGTAAAGCCAATTGGGAGCTCGTTCCCGGAGCCGGTCCGGCAGAAGGGGGGCTGCAACCGGGCAGCGGCAGCACCGATTTGATTCTGGGCGCGTATTACTATCAGGAAGTGGCGAATTCGCCATATGGCTGGTTTGTCAGCGGGCAACTGCAAACCGCAACAAAAACACGCGATGACTACCGCCCGGGCAATGAGGCCGCTCTTGACCTGGGCATGCACTACACACTTTCTCCATCGCTCACCGGCCTGCTGCAATTAAATGCCAATTTCAAGGAACGCGACAGCGGCATTGGAGCAAAGGTCAATCCGCACTCCGGCATGCACAGCTTGAACCTCAGCCCGGGCCTGAGTTTCGCGGTTACCCCCAAGACAAGGCTGTATGGCTTTGTGCAACTGCCTATTTATCAATACGCGAATTCCGATCCAAACTGGACGCCGGGCAATCCAATAATTGGTCAGTTGACCGCCCCTTGGTCAATCTCCCTCGGCATCAGCCAAACTTTCTGACCGTTACTGCTTCAACCTGACAACGCGGCCTTGTGCCGCGTTTTTATTTCTCGCGACATGCTGCTTTGTGCTTAAATCACGCTTTACACCGAAAATTTCCATGGAAAAGATCCGCCTCTCCAAACGCATGTCCGAACTCGGCCTGTGCTCGCGCCGCGAAGCAGATGACTATATCGAGAAAGGCTGGGTGGAAGTCGATGGGGAAATCGTCAGCGAACTGGGCAGCAAGGTCTATCCCACCCAGCGAGTCACCCTGCACAGCGCCGCACAAAACACCCAGCAGCAGCGCGTGACGATCCTGCTCAACAAACCGATCGGCTATGTATCCGGGCAGGCCGAGCACAATTACAAGCCCGCCGTCACCTTGATCGACAGCTCGACGCGCTGGACGGAAGACCCGTCGCCATTGCGCTTTCATCGCAGCCAGTTGCTCGGCCTCGCCCCGGCAGGCCGCCTGGATATTGACTCACAGGGTTTGCTGGTGCTTACCCAGGACGGCCGCATCGCCAAACAACTGATCGGCGAAGATTCCAGAGTGGACAAGGAATATCTGGTGCGCGTGCAGGGTAAATTAGAAAGCAGCGGGCTGGCCCTGCTCAATCAGGGTCTGAAGCTGGATGGCGAATACCTCAAGCCCGCGAAGGTAACCTGGCAGAACGAGGACCAGTTACGTTTCGTGCTGCACGAAGGCAAGAAACGTCAAATTCGCCGTATGTGCGAACTGGTCGGATTGAAGGTGACGGGGTTGAAACGCATCCGTATCGGCAGGGTGAAGCTGGGGAATTTGCCGGTCGGTCAGTGGCGGTATCTGGGCGAGAACGAGCAATTCTGAAAGGTCTTAGGCCTTTACATAATGGATTGCCAGATCCTGCAACGCGGCGGGTTTGCCAAAATACCAGCCTTGCCCGAAGTCGCACTTCATCGCCAGAAGTTTTTCGCCGACATCTTTTGCTTCAATCCCTTCGGCAACCACATTCATGCCAAGCGAATGCGCCAGGTCGATCGAAGAACGCACAATTTCCAGGCTCTGCGTCGAGCCGAGCATGGGCGCAATGAACGCGCGATCAAGTTTCAGCGTACCGATAGGATACCGCTGCAAGTGTTCCAGCCCGGAATGGCCGGTGCCATAATCATCCAGCGCGATGCTGCTGCCCAATTCGACCAGCCTGTCCAGAATGCGCAACGCCATTTCGGGGTGCTCTACCATGACCGTTTCCGTGAGCTCCAGCTTCAGCTCTGTCGTCGGCATATTGTGGCGCGCGATGATCGCATGGATATCGTCCACCAGAGATTCGCAAGTCAATTGGGTCGGCGACAGGTTGACGCTGACAAAGGGAAATTCGTAGGCGGCATATTGCCTCAACGTCGGCCAGTCCCGGCAGGCGCGCTCAAGTGTCCACAGCCCGAGCTCGCGTATCAGGCCGGTTTGCTCGGCAAGCCAGAGAAAATCCATCGGCTGGATCACGCCATCCGTAGGATGATGCCAGCGAATCAGCGCCTCGAACCCGGCAATGTGGCCATCCGCCAGATTGCAGATCGGCTGATAATAAAGTTCGAATTCATTATGTGCCAACGCGCGTGTAATCCCGTGGGCGAGCGACAATTTCTGCGTTGCCTCTCCTTTCAGGCTGCTGCGACGGGTGGATTGCTCCGGCGAAATTGTTGTACTTGGTGCTGACTTTGCGGAACCGCCCTGCTTGCTGCGGAAACGATCCAGAATGACCAGCAGCAGATGGCGCAAGATCGGGTCGCTTTTCTCCAGCAATCCATCCACCAGTTTCCGCTTGATGGGAACGAGCACAGTTTTTTCGGCAGCCCTGACTGTGGCAGTGCGCGACTGATGGTCGATCAGCGCGATCTCCCCGAACATCTCATCCTTGCCCATCGAACTGACCATGCGTTCCACGCCTTGATCCACAATGAAAATTTCGACAGAGCCATTTTCGATAAGATAGGCGCAATCGCCAGCGTCGCCAACCTTGAATATTTGCTCACCGGCGGCAAAAATTTCACGATCCAATTCGTCAAACATACATACTCCTCCGCTCAGGATTGGATCCGTGGTGCTGCCAAGCGGTAGCCGGATTTCCTCCATACGCGACTATCTCAGAGACACAGAGAAAGAACAATATGCCGAATGGCCTAATTCGACCTCTTTAAATTTGTTTTGGGAGCGTCAGTGAAATCAGCTACCTGCTTGAAAAAAGCTGCGGAAGCCGGCAGCCTGCAGGGCTTGATCAGTGGTTCTCCGGATTAAGAGTTTCCGCCGCAGATTTTTTCCGTTCCACCAGCAACGAATACAACCTGCGGCTATCCGCCCTCAGCACGGTAAAGGTCAGCCCGTCGATATGCGCGCGATCGCCACGCCTGGGGAGTTGGCCGGCGGCTTTGAGTACCAGCCCGCCCACGGTGTCGTATTCTTCGTCGCTGAATTCCGTGCCGAGCGCCTCGTTGAAATCGGCAATCTCGGTGTCGGCCTTGACGCGATAGTGCCCCTCGCCGTCCGGGATGATGTTGTCCTCGTCCTCGTTGAAATCGTATTCATCCTCGATGTCGCCGACGATCTGCTCCAGCACATCCTCAATCGTCACCATGCCGGACACACCGCCGTACTCATCCGCCACCAGCGCGATATGGTTGCGGTTGCTGCGGAAATCGCGCAGCAGCACGTTAAGCCGCTTGGCTTCCGGCACGAACACCGCCGGACGCAGCATATCGCGCACGTTGAACTCTTCCCCGGCGTAATAGCGCAGCAGGTCTTTTGCCAGCAGGATGCCGATGATGTTGTCCTTATCACCATCGATCACGGGAAAACGCGAGTGGGCGGTCTCGATGACAAAGGGAATGAATTTTTCCGGCGGTTCGCTGATGTCGATGACATCCATTTGCGCGCGCGGGATCATGATTTCGCGCACTTGGCGCTCGGAGACCTGCAGCACGCCTTCCATCATGGACAGCGCGTCGGCGTCCAGCAGGTTGCGCTCGTAGGCGGAATGCAGCAGTTGTATCAATTGCTCGCGGTCTTCCGGTTCGCGCAGCAAAAATGCGGACAGGCGTTCCAACAAACCGGGTTTGCTACTTTCTGAGTCGTCCATTTGCAATGCGTGTTACCTGATAAGGATCGGAATAGCGCAATTTTAGCATCAGCCCGGTTTCCAATGCTTCCATCTCGGCAGCATCGGTATCATTTTCGTGTTCATAACCCTGTAAATGCAAGGCGGCATGGATGGCAAGATGAGCGTAATGGGCAAGCAGATCCCTGTGTTGCGCGGCGGCTTCCCGCTCCACTACCGGCGCACAAATGACCACGTCGCCGCAAAGAATACCGGCATTGTCATACACAAAAGTCAGCACGTTGGTGGCGTAATCCTTGCTGCGGTATTTCCTGTTCAACTCGCGCCCCTCGGCCTCATCCACGATGCGCAACGTCATTGCCGCATCGCATCGTAGCGCGATCTTCACCCAGCGGCGCAGTTGTGCGCGGGTCGGCAGATTCTGCGCGGCGCTGGCATATTGCACGGCCAAGGAAAGCTTGGATGGCGAAAGCTCAGGCGTTCTTTTGCTGTTCATGATGCTCATAGGCGGCGACGATCTTTTGCACCAGCGGATGGCGCACCACATCTTCGGCAAGGAAGTCGCTGAACGCGATGCCGCGCACCTCCTTCAATATGCCGCGCGCTTCGATAAGGCCGCTCTTCTGCCCGCGCACCAGGTCGATCTGGGTGACGTCGCCGGTGATCACCGCCTTGCTGCCGAAACCGATGCGGGTGAGGAACATTTTCATTTGCTCGGGTGTGGTGTTCTGCGCCTCGTCGAGAATGATGAAGGAATGGTTCAGGGTGCGTCCGCGCATATAGGCCAGCGGCGCGATCTCGATTGCACCGCGCTCGAAGGCGCGAGTGACCTTTTCCAGCCCCATCAGGTCGTACAGCGCATCGTACAAAGGACGCAAATAGGGATCGACTTTCTGCGCCAGATCGCCAGGCAGGAAGCCGAGTTTTTCGCCGGCCTCCACTGCCGGGCGCACCAGCACCAGACGGCGCACCGCTTCGCGTTGCAGCGCATCCACCGCGCAGGCCACGGCAAGATAGGTCTTGCCGGTACCGGCCGGGCCGACGCCGAAGGTGATGTCGTGCTCCTGAATGGCTTGCAGGTAGCTGTTTTGGCGCGGCGTACGACCGCGTATCTCGGCCTTGCGCGTCATCAGCAACGGCACAAAATCGCTGGCAGGTTGCGGCTCGGCGCGCCATTTCATCGCCTCGATCAGGCCGAGTTGCAGGCGTTCCAGCGTGATGTCGTGTTTGGCTTCGCGGTAGAAATCCTGCAATACCTGGCGCGCCAATTCAGCCTGCGCGCCCTGTATGCCGAAATGCTCGCCGCGCCGCGCAATGCTGACTTCCAGCGCAGTCTCGATCTGGCGCAAATTCTCATCCAGTACGCCGCACAAGTGCGCCAGCCGCTGGTTGTCCACCGGTTCGAGCGCGAATTGAATGGTTGGTGTGTCCATTTTCAAGGAAAGGCAATCAGCCACGGATTGACACGGATGCACACGGATTGCCTCCGCGGTTTTCATCCGTGTGCATCCGTGTCAATCCGTGGCTCAAGATGCGCTCCCTGCCAGTTCGCCGCGCAACGTATGCCGCACCACTTGCGTAATTTTCACCTCGACAAAGTAGCCGATCAGATCCGGTGAGCCGCGAAAATTCACCACGCGGTTGTTGTCAGTCCGCCCGGCGAGTTCCTGCGCATCCTTCTTCGACACGCCTTCCACCAGCACGCGCTGCACCGTGCCGAACATGGCCTGCGCCACACCCTCCTCCTGTTCCATGATGCGGTCCTGCAAACGTTTCAGGCGCGCAGCCTTTACTTCATGTGGCGTATCGTCCGGCAACTCGGCGGCGGGCGTGCCGGGACGTGCGCTATACAGGTAACTGAAACTGTTATCGAAGCCAATATCATCGATCAGTTTCATGGTCGCCTCGAAATCCTGCTCGGTCTCGCCGGGAAAACCGACGATGAAGTCCGACGTGATGCAAATATCCGGGCGCGCGGCGCGCAGCCGGCGCACGATGGATTTGTATTCCAGCGCCGTATAGCCGCGTTTCATTGCCGCGAGGACGCGATCCGAACCGGACTGCACCGGCAGATGCAGATGGCTGACCAGCTTGGGCGTGACCGCGTACATATCGATCAGGCGTTGCGTCATTTCCTTGGGATGCGAAGTGGTGTAGCGCAGGCGCTCCACGCCCTCCAGCGCGGCGACCGCCTGCAGCAGGAAAGCGAAATCCACTGTGTCGCCGTCCTCGGTCGCACCGCAGTAGGCATTCACGTTCTGACCGAGCAGGGTGATCTCCTTCACGCCTTGTTCGGTGAGCGCCTGTATGTCGCGCAGCACATCGGCAAGCGGCCGCGATATTTCCTCGCCGCGCGTATAGGGCACCACACAATAGGTGCAATATTTGCTGCACCCTTCCATGATGGAAACGAAGGCCATGCCGGAGGCTGTTTGCGACCCTTCGGCGCCGCTCAGGACAGGTGCGGGCAGATGATCGAATTTCTCGATTTCAGGGAAGCTGATGTCCACTTGCGGACGACCGGTATCCCGGCACGCCTGCAACAACTGCGGCAAACGATGCAGCGTCTGCGGACCGAACACCACATCCACATACGGCACGCGCTTCGCGATCGCCTCGCCTTCCAGGCTGGCCACGCAGCCGCCGACGCCGATCAGCAAACCCGGCTTAGCCAGCTTGAGCGGGCGCACGCGCCCCAGGTCGGAAAACACCTTGTCTTCGGCCTTCTCGCGAATCGAACAGGTATTGAACAGGATGACATCGGCCTCTTCCGGCTGGTCGGTTTGCTCCATGCCTGCGCAGGCACGCAGCACATCCGCCATCTTTTCCGAGTCGTACTCGTTCATCTGGCAGCCATAAGTCTTGATATAGAGTTTTTTGGTCATTCTGGTTGGTTGGCCAATCGCCCGCCGAACCTCGGAAAATCCGGCATGGGGGAAATTATTAAAGGGCTGAATTTACGCTCGCTTCCGTGCGGAAGCATTTTATGGAATTTTATCAAAAAAGGGCTTGTTTGCCCAAAGGATTGTGCTACGATTCGCCTCGTTTGGACTTGTTGTCGTGTTCAACCCAGTTCTCTCGGGAGGAGAAAATGGCGATTATCGCTGACATAGCATCAATCGGTACCGCAGTGGCAGCAGTTCTGTTTTCCTTAGGGATGCTGAAGCAACTGTTCACCGGCAAGTAATACAAAAGCAACCAGTAAGAAACCAGCCTCGGCTGGTTTTTTATTGGCTGCAACTCTTCAAACCGCGACATGGCCGGATGGCCAAATACCATGGCCGCACCCATGATATTCATTGAGACAGCTTCTTAGAGGCTACGCTAACGCAGCACGATTTTTTTGTGCCACCTGGCGGCGGCCGGTTAACACCACTTGCTTATCTGATCCGGTCGCTCGCCTTCCCGCTGTCGGCACAAGGTATCCCCCGTGTCCGGAAGTGAAAATGTGCGCGTAATTTGGTAGAATCCACCGTTGCCCAAACCCGCGCACCCTAAGGAATTGAATAACACGATGAATATGTTCAACCGTTTTAGCGAAACTCACCTTGCTCGTTTTGGAGAAACTCTCTTCGCTCGTTTTCACCATTATGCCGCGCTGCTTACCGGTATATTGCTGTTAAGCGCCAACCCCGCTGTATATGCTGATGACATCCAGGATGCCAACAAGTTGTTCAAACAAGGGCAACACAGCCAAGCTCTGGACAAGGTGAATGGGGTTTTAGCCGGCAAGCCCAAAGATGCACAAGCGCGCTTCCTGAAGGGCCTGATCCTCACCGAGCAGGGCAAAACCGCCGAGGCCATCAAGACATTCTCGACCCTGACCGAAGACTATCCGGAGCTGCCCGAGCCCTATAACAATCTCGCCGTCCTGTATGCCAGCCAGGGGCAGTATGACAAGGCCAAGCTGGCGCTGGAAATGGCGATACGCACCCACCCCAGCTATGCCACCGCGCACGAGAACCTCGGCGACATCTATGCCAAGATGGCCAGCCAGGCTTATGACCGCGCCCTGCAACTGGATCGCAGCAACACCGCGACGCAAACCAAGCTGGCAATGATTCAGGATTTGTTTGCCGGCGGCACGCGCGGCAAAGCGGCACCGGCGCGCAACAACCCTGTCCTGAGTAAAGTCGAAGGGCCTGCCTTGGGCAAAGTCGAAGGGGCAGCGCCGGTCAGTGAGCCGGCAAGCAAGCCCGAATCAGCCAAACTCGAACCAGCCGCGCCTGCCGCAGCCAAGCCTGCGCCTGTTGCCGAAAAGAGCCCTGAGCCTGCACCTGCGCCAAAGGCCAATAGCAGCGGCGAAGTGTTGAAAGCCGTCAATGCCTGGGCTGCCGCTTGGTCGGCCAAAAACGTGAATAAATACCTGTCGTTCTATGCTGCCGATTTCAAGGTGCCGGATGGCGAAAGCCGGGCAGCTTGGGAAACTGCCCGTCGTGAACGCATCAGTAAACCGAAATCCATCCAGGTTGGCATCAGCGGCGCGACGGTGAACTTCAGCGACGGCACTCATGCCACCGTGAAATTCCGCCAGTCCTATCGCGCCAGCCACCTGAAAACCTCGGGCAACAAGACCTTGCTGATGGTGAAATCCGGCGGCAACTGGCTGATCCAGGAAGAGCGCACCAAGTAAGCCATGCTGTCCCGAACACTGATCCCTTCGTTGCTGTGCGGCTTGCTGACATGCATAGCGCACGCCGCTCCGAATTCGCGCAATACTGAAGCACAGCTGGCTAAAAGCCTGCAAGCCATCAAGAACAGCCGCCTCGATATCGCGCTCAACGAGGTGGACAGCCTGTTGCGCGTCAACCCCAATTTCAAGCTGGCGTACCTGGTCAAGGGCGACTTGCTGATGGCACGTGCCGGTGCGATCGACAACTTCGGCAGTGCCGCACATGCGCCACGCGACAAGATTGAAGACTTGCGTGACGAGGCGCGGGTGCGCCTGCAGCGCGTTTTATCCCAATCGGACACTAAGCTCATACCGCGCTTTTTGTGGAAGCTGGATGCACAGCAAAAATATGCGCTGGTGGTGGATACCAGCCGCGCCACGCTATTCGTTTATGAAAACGTGAATGGTGAACCGCGCTATGTCACCGATTTCTATATCACCATCGGCAAACTCGGCACCGAAAAATCTTCCGAAGGCGACAAACGCACCCCCATCGGCGTGTATTTTATCAAGGCCGAACTGCCAAAGAGCAAGCTTGCCGATATGTATGGCAGCGGAGCCTACCCGCTCAGCTACCCGAATGAATGGGACCGCAAAAATAAGCGTACCGGCAGCGGCATCTGGTTGCACGGCACACCCAGCGACACCTATAGCCGTCCACCGCGTGCCAGCGACGGCTGCGTGGTGCTGGCGAATGACGACCTGAACAAACTCGCTCCCTATCTGCAAGTCGGCGTCACGCCGGTCGTCATCACCAACCACATGGACTGGAGCAACGAACAGGACCAAGACGAACGCGACGCGCTGCTGCAAGAGATCGAGCAATGGCGCAAGGATTGGTCCAGCCTCGATACCGATGCCTACCTCAGGCATTACTCGCGCGATTTCTCCAGCGACAGCGCGGATTACCCGGCATGGGCGAAACAAAAACAACAGGTGAACAGCGCGAAATCATGGATCAAGGTCAATCTCTCGAATGTCAGTGTATTCACCTATCCCGAGCAACCCGGCATGGTGATGGTCAATTTTGAGCAGGACTACAGCAGCAGCAACCTGTCCAACCGCATGAAGAAACGCCAGTACTGGATCAAACAGAACAACCACTGGCAGATCATTTTCGAAGGAGCCGCATGACATGAAACGACTGTTCACCGCACTGCTCGCGCTGTTGTTGTGCTGTACGATGCAATCCTCCCACTCTTTAACTCAAGGCAAAAAAACCATGGTCAAACTGCATACTAATCACGGCACCATCACCTTGCAACTGGATGCCGAAAAAGCCCCGCATACCGTCAAGAATTTTCTGGAATATGTGAACAGCGGCTTTTATGACAACACCATCTTCCATCGCGTCATGGACGACTTCATGATCCAGGGCGGCGGTTTCGAACCCGGCATGAAGCAGAAGCCAACCAACGCGCCGATCAAGAACGAAGCGGCCAACGGCCTGAAGAATGATGCCTACACCGTCGCCATGGCCCGCACTTCCGACCCGCATTCCGCCACCGCGCAGTTCTTCATCAACGTGCGCAACAACGGCTTCCTCGACTATCCCGGCCAGGACGGCTGGGGCTACTGCGTGTTCGGCAAGGTGATCGAGGGCATGGAAGTGGTGGACGCGATCAAGAAAGTCAAGACCGGCAACAGCGGTGGACACCAAAACGTACCGAAAGAAGACGTCATCATCACCAAGGCGGAAGTGGTGAAATAAGGATCGAGGAGCGGGGATCGAGGTGAAACCGTTACACCGCATTTAACTCGATCCTCAATCCCCGCTCCTCGATCCGGCCATGTCCCATTCTTTATTCATCTCCGACCTGCATCTCGGCGCCGACCAGCCGCACAGTATGGCTGCGTTCCGGCGCTTCATCGCCGGACTCGCGCCGCAGGCCTGTCCTGATGAAACTACTGGTGAAACAACTAGCCATCCCACTAAGCAACCAGAAGACGGTTGCCAAGTGGTTGGTTATAGCCATTCGACTAGGCTATCAAAAGACGATAGCCAAGTCGCTGGTTATGAGCCCGGTCGAAGGGCCGAAGCGCTTTACATCCTCGGCGACCTGTTCGATTACTGGGCGGGCGACGATGATCTGGAGGATACTTTTCACGCTCAGGTGATTGCCGCATTGCGCGGCCTCACCCGGTACGGCACCAGGGTTTATCTGCTGCGCGGCAACCGCGACCTGTTGATGGGCGAGGCGCTGGCGAATGCCTGCCACGCCACGCTGCTGAATGACCCGACGCTGATCGATTTATACGGCACGCCAACGCTGCTCAGTCACGGCGATACGCTATGCACCGGCGACACCGAGTATCAACGCTACCGCACCCAGGTGCACGACGCAGATTTCCAGCGGCAGTTTCTCGCCAGGCCGCTGGCGGAACGCAAAGTCTATATCGCTCAACTGCGCGAACGCAGCATCGCAGAAAAACAAAGCAAGGACAGCACGATCATGGATGTGAACGATGAAGCGGTCGCTGCGCTGCTGCGCGAGCATGACTACCCGCGCCTGATCCACGGCCACACCCACCGACCGGGCCGCCATCAGCATATCGTCGACGGCCGCACTTGCGAACGCTGGGTGTTAGGCGACTGGCATCGACAAGGCTCGGCGCTGCGCTGCGACGCGCAGGGATGCCGTTCAATCAGTTTTTGATTCCCTGGGGGAGCAAAGCTTCTCGCACGGCACGCCGTCGCCATTGCCGTCCAGTGTCTGGATACCGCATTGCTTCAGATAATGTCTGGCTTCTTCACATGATGTCATTTCCGAACAATGCTTCTTACTGCCGCAGCTATAGCCAAGCAAATTTGTGTCACTCGCCGTCGTCGCTGATGCAACAGCGGCATGGGATTTATCATCCACATTGGGATGCAATTTGCGCCACTCCCACGGCGGGGTCGGATTGCTGAGCGCCCACAAGCCGCGCGGAACTTGCTTGGCTTCTTGCTGCAATGCGACCAATACCTTGTTGCCGTGGAAGTGTGAATACTCCCATGCCATGCCACGACGGATTTGTTCGGCATTCACATCCAAACCGTTCAAGCCAAGATGCGCGACCATGCGCCCGTATTGATCAACCGCCTGACTGGAAACTTTCACCTGCTTGCCCAGCACCATGTCGGAGAGCGAAAGCCTGGATGTTTCGCCGAAGGACTGCGCTTTTTCCGGCGCGTCGATTTCGGCAAGCCTCACTTTAACCGGACGATTATTGCGCAGCACCAGCAGCGTGTCGCCATCCAGCACGGCGATCACTTTGCCGGAAAAATCTGCCGCTTCCGCCAAACCGCCAATAAAAAGCAGCAGGGCGCATGCCATGCAGTGCAAACAGTTCATCATGGCAGCACGCTCTTGATAACAGCCAGGCACAGCAAGGCATATCCGGCAGCGAGCAGATCATCGAACATCACGCCCAGTCCGCCGTGCCAGTTGCTGTCGAAATAACGGATCGGCGGTGGCTTGACGATGTCGAAAAGGCGGAACAGCGCGAAGGCCAGCAGCGCCCAGTCCCAGCCGGGCGGGGTGAAGAACAGCACCA
Source organism: Gallionella sp. (assembly GCA_035720625.1). Lineage (GTDB taxonomy): Bacteria > Pseudomonadota > Gammaproteobacteria > Burkholderiales > Gallionellaceae > Gallionella. The sequence goes on from DASTNS010000065.1 coordinate 51,072, forward strand.
GCAAAAACGCCACAATCTCGTCCCACACGATGCCGCCGTAATCGGCGACCCCCAAGGCTTTGCCGGTAATGCCGCACACCCACACACCGATAGCGAATGCGCAAACCAGCACGAGAAGAAACAGCCAATCCGGCAGGCGCGGCGCGAGATACCAGTACATCGGGAAAGCAGCCAGCGTGCCGAACGTGCCGGGCGCCTTGCGCGCCAAGCCGCTGCCGAAACCGAACGACAGCAGATGCGCCGGATGGCTCAGCAAAAATTGCCAACCGGGTTTGACGAACAGTTCACCGGAAGTGGTCATAGCCGCAAGTCTCGACGTTGAGCTGATTGCCTGCCGCATCATGCACAATACAGCCTCGTCCCGCAACAATTTTCCCGATACGGGTCAACGGCAGATCAAGCCGGGTCACCAGGCGCTCCACTTCGGCACGGTGCGCCGTCGGAACAGTGAAGCACAACTCGTAGTCGTCACCGCCGGCCAAGGCATAGCGCTGAATTAGCGATTGAGCGCCACCCTCTCCCGCGCTATCGCGCACCCCTCTCCCGCTTGTGGGAGAGGGGCTGGGGGAGAGGGAACGCAAGACATCCGAAACCGGAAGCGCCGCAAACCCGATCTCCGCCCCCACCCGTGAGGCATCGAGGATATGCCCGAGATCGCCAAGCAGGCCGTCGGAAATATCGATTGCGCTGCTGGCGATGCCACGCAACGCCAGCCCCAATGCCACGCGCGGCTGTGGCTGATGCAGTGTCGGCAGGCAGGCGGCGAGCTCGGTATCGGACAATGCGATGTGGCCTTGCAGATGCGCCAGCGCCAGCGCCGCATCTCCGAGGCAGCCAGATACCCAGACTTCATCGCCAACCTGCGCACCGCTGCGACGCAGCGCCTGTTGCGCAGGCACTTCGCCGAAGATGGTCACACAAAGATTAAGCGGCCCGCGTGTGGTGTCGCCGCCAACCAGCTCCACGCCATGCCGCTGCGCCAGCGCGAAGAAACCTGCGCTGAATTGCGTCAGCCACGCTTCATCGGCCTCAGGCAAAGCGATGGCCAGTATCGCCCAGCGCGGTGTGGCGCCCATCGCCGCCAGGTCGGACAAATTCACCGCGAGGGTCTTGTGCCCCAGCAAAAACGGGTTGGCATCGGGAAGGAAGTGCGTGCCGCTCACCAGCATGTCGCTGGATACCGCCAGCACGTTACCCGCGCTCACTTGCAGCAACGCGGCATCATCGCCCACGCCAAGCAGCGCGCCAGGCGTGGCGCGGGTAAAGAAACGCTGGATGAGATCGAACTCCGATATGCTCATTTGCGACTCCAGAAAAACCAGTTATCCGCATAACCAGTGACTTGGCTGGCGTTAACCAGCGGCTTATGTCACCGTATTTTGGTGACTTAGCCAAATGGCTATGCAGAACCTTTTGGCAGCCTAGTCGAAGGCTAGTAGTTACACCAGATTACACAGGTCACCTAGATTTAAACCAACCTCCATCATCGTGTGCGGTTGTTCTTTATCACTACCACACAATTGGCATGATTTAATCTATTTAATCTGCGGGCGAGGTCTTGAACCATCTCCCGCGTTGACTTCCGCAGCGCGCACTAGCGGTGCCAGCTTGTCCAGCACGCCGTTGACATATTTGTGGCCGTCGGTACCGCCAAAAGTTTTGGCCAGCTCAACTGCTTCGTTGATGACAACTTTATAGGGTACTTTGAGGTGTTGCGATAATTCAAATGCCCCCAGCAACAGTACGGAAAATTCCACCGGGCTGAGTTCGGCAAGCGACCTGTCGAGATGCGGGGCGAGCAACGCCTCGAGGTCAGCGTGCTGATCCAGTGTGCCGCACAGCAATTTTGAAAACAATTCCTTATCGAAACGGCCGAGATTTTTTTCGGTCAGAATTTGCTTTTCGATCTGCGCCTTATCGCCCGCGGTGACGCGCCATTGGTAGACGCCCTGCAAGGCCAGTTCGCGTGCGCGATGGCGTGGGCTTTTGCCCGGCGCTTTTTTTACTTCATGGTCGGCAGCCAGGTTGCTCATGTCAGGTTCCGCAGCAGATTGGCCATCTCGATGGCCACCAATGCGGCTTCACTGCCCTTGACGTGCATACGCGCAATCGCCTGCTCGTCGGTATCGGTGGTGAGAATCGCATTGGCAACCGGCACGCCGCATGCCAGTTGGACTTCATTCACGCAGCGCGCCGATTCATTCGATACCACCTCGAAATGATAGGTATCGCCGCGTATCACCGCACCCAGCGCAATCAGCGCATCAAACTTCTCGCTTTCCGCCATGCACAGCAGCGCCAGCGGAATTTCCAGCGCGCCCGGCACAGTGGCTAGCGTAATATCTGCCTCTGCGACACCCTGTTGTGCCAGTTGCGCGCAGCACGTGCCGAGCAGGCCTTCGCATACTTCTGTATTGAAACGGCTTTGCACGATGCCGATGCGCAGCCCTTTGCCGTCCAGGTTTCTTTCGATTTCCCTCATTTGCTTTCCTTAGCCTGACACTGACAATAACTCACCACTTCCAGGCCGAAGCCGGTCATGCTGGGCAGCTTGCGTGGCGTACCCAGCAGGCACATCTTGCCCACGCCCAGGTCGCGCAGGATCTGCGCGCCGATGCCGTGCAGGCGCGGATCCCATTTCTTGGCGCCCCGTCTCGTCCCTCCCTCGAGGCGCGCGAGGATCTCGGTGGTCTCCGAGGGCGATTCGTGCCGGCGCAGCAGGACGACCACGCCCTCCTTGTGATGCGCGACGATGCGAAGCGCGTCCTGGACGGAATACGCGTGGCTGTTCGCATCGAAGTCGAAGAGATCGAGGGACACGAACGGCTCGTGCACGCGCACGAGCACGGGGCGATCCGGCTGCGGCTCGCCCTTCACCAGCGCGTAGTGCATCTCGTCCACGGTCTTGTCGTGATAGACGCACAAGCGGAACGGACCGTAAGGCGTGTTGATGGGCTTGTCCACCACGCGCTCCACGAGCTTCTCGTTCTCGGAGCGATGGCGGATGAGCTCCGCGAT
>DASTNS010000066.1:0-38625 GCA_035720625.1 Gallionella sp.
CGCAAGCAGAAATATGGCATGGTGACGATGTGTATAGGGACGGGGATGGGCGCAGCCGGCATCTTCGAAGCGCTGTAAAGCTACTGCGCGCCGCCATGACGGTGTTGCCCAATCGCTCAGAATCCTCATGTACTGGTTGTACATTCCGGTTCTTCGCGCTTGTGCGCCTTGTCCTGACGGCGCTCGTGACGCTTTACAAGTGCTACTTATCGCGGAAAGACCCTCGGCTTATTGTCTGAAGGAAAGAAAGTGAAGAAACTTGTTTTGATATTCCTGCTGTGCCTGTCCGCACCGGCGTCTGCGCTGGAGGTGGCCGGGGTGAAGCTCGTGGACAGCGTGCATCTTGGCAGCCGCGATCTGCAACTCAATGGCGCGGGGGTGCGCAGCAGGTTCTTTTTCGATCTGTATATCGCGGCGCTCTACTTGCCCGGGAAGAGCACCAGTTTCGCGGCGGTGCTGGCCGACGGCGGCGAGAAGCGCATCGCGCTGCATCTGTTGGTAGGCATCAGCGCCGACCACCTGTATAGCGCGCTGAAAAATGCCATCGCGGCAAACCATACCCCCGCCGAACTGAGCGCGCTGGAGGGTCCGCTCAAGGAGTTCGCGGCGATCTTTCACACCATCGATGAAATCAACAAAGGCGATGTCGTGACGCTGGATTACCTGCCGGGCAGCGGCACGCGGGTCAGCGTGAACGGCATGGCGAAGGGTACGGTCGCGGGCGCGCCGTTCTACGGTGCGCTGCTGAAAGTCTGGCTGGGCGACAAGCCGGCGCAGGCCGATCTCAAGCAGAAGTTGCTGGGCGGGCAATAAGTGAGCGAGGCGGAACGGCTCAACGCGGATTGCCATGCTGCGTTGCTGGATCGCGCCGCGCTGCAACACGCGATGCAGAGAGAAGGCGAGGTGTGGCGGAGTCTGGTGACCGAGCGTTGCCAGCATCTGTTTGCCGCTGTGCCGGTGTTCATCGCGGCTGCGCAGATGCAGCAGATGTGCGAAGTGATCGATGCAGTGGAGCGGGTGGTGGGAAGTGGGGAGTGGGGAGTGGGAAGTGGGGAGTGGATGCAGCACTCCGCCAAAGGCGTGTTCTTCGGCTACGACTTCCACCTGAACAGCGACGGCGCGCATCTCATCGAAATCAACAGCAATGCGGGCGGCGGATTTTTGAATGCGCTGCTGCTCGCCAGCCAGCACGAGGCCGGATGGCCGGGCGCGGCGCTGGCAGAAGCAAACCTCGAACAGGCGTTCCTCGAGATGTTCCGCAACGAGTGGCGGCTGGAGCGCGGCACGGCGGAGCTGCAAACTGTCGCCATCGTGGACGAGCAGCCGGAGGCGCAATACCTGTATCCCGAGTTCCTGCTGGCGCAGAAGATGTTCGAGCGCGCCGGGATCACGGCGTATATCGCCGACCCCGTCGCGCTGCATTCGCGCGGCGACGGCGTGTATCTCGACGGCCAGAAGATCGATCTGGTGTACAACCGCCTGACAGATTTTTCCCTGCAACGCTATCCCGCACTGCGCCAGGCGTATCTGGAGGGCGGCGCGGTCGTGACGCCCAATCCCGCGCACTATGCGCAGTACGCCGACAAGCGCAACCTGGCGCGGCTGACAGATGCGTCGGCGCTGTGCGCGCTCGGCGCGAGCGAGGCTGATATCGCGACATTGCTGGCGGGCGTGCCGCAGACCCGCCTGGTGGATGCGGCAGACCATGAGCAGTGGTGGCTGGAGCGCAAACAGTGGTTCTTCAAGCCCGCTGCGGGTTATGGCAGCAAGGGCAGCTACAGCGGCGCGAAGCTTACGCGGCGGGTGTTCGAGGAGATCATGCAGGGCGGTTATGTCGCGCAGCGCATGGCCGCACCGGGCGAGCGCGTGGTCTGTGCGGAGGGGGCGGAGCTGCAGCCGCTCAAGTACGATGTGCGCTGCTACGTTTACGACGGGCGGGTGCAGCTGGTCGCCGCGCGGCTCTACCAAGGGCAGACCACCAACTTCCGCACGGCGGGCGGCGGTTTCGCGCCGGTTCGTGTTGTAGAATGAAAGCCGCACAAGGATTGCGCAGTACTTTTTTTGAGAGGTGGCTATGTTGCGGAACAAGCTGATGTTGTCTCTGTTGCTGGTGCTTTGCCTGCCGCCTGCGGCGCTGGCCAGGGATTTGTCCACCGTGCAGACGGCGCTGCGGATCGCACAGGATGAGATGAAAGCCGCCGAAGCGGAGCGCGATGCCGATGCGAAACGCGTGGCCGCGATCGAAAAGGAAATGGTGCGCTTGAAAAACCAATTGGAGGCGGAGCGGAAAAAAGCCGCCCAGTCAGAAAAGCGTTACCTTGAAAGCAAGAAGCGGTCTGACAAGGCGCAAGCCGCTTTTGATCAAGCCTGGAAGCGCTGAGCCGGGACATGACGCTTTATGCATTTTTCGCGGTAGGGGTGGGTGCGGCGTTCGGTGCGTGGCTGCGCTGGGGCTTCGGGCTATGGTTCAACCCGGTGCTGCCGGAATTGCCGCTCGGCACGCTCGCGGCCAACCTGGTCGGCGGTTACCTGATCGGGCTGGCGATCGCCTTCTTCGTCCAGCATCCGACCATGTCGCCGGAATGGCGGCTGCTCATCATCACCGGCTTTCTCGGCGGACTGACCACTTTTTCCACCTTCTCCGCGGAGACCGTCACTTTGCTGTTGCGCGGGCAGTATGCATGGGGAGCGGGCATCATCGCGGCGCACCTCGGCGGTTCGCTGCTGATGACGGTATTCGGAATCCAGACCTTCAAATGGCTACAGGGAGCACCATGATGAACTCGTTAACTTTCTACGTCAGCGAAAAACAGCGTCACGCCGGTGTGCCTTTGTATGAGTGGCTGCTGGAAGAGGCTAAGGCTCTCGGCATCCTCGGCGGTTCGGTATTCCGCGCCATCGCCGGGTTCGGGCGGCACGGCAGGCTGCATGAGGAGACTTTTTTCGAGCTTGCCGGGGAACTGGCGGTGAAGGTCGAGTTCATCCTGGACGACAAGCTTGCCGAGCAGATGATGCAACGGGTGCGCACGCAAAGCCTGAATATCTTTTATGTGCGCTACAAGGTTCAGTCGGGGATTGTCTGAAGGCACCTGAGGGGAGGTCGGTATCATGAATCAATCGACTTTGATGCGGTTGCTTGCAGCGGCGCTGGCGTTGCTGCCATCTTTGGCTCATGCCCATGTCGGCATCGGAGAGGCTAGTAGTTTCATGCATGGTCTGAGCCATCCGGCCGGCGGCCTGGATCATGTCTGCACGATGCTGGCGGTCGGGCTGTGGGCAGCGCAGATGGGCGGACGTTCCGTGTGGGCGGTGCCGCTCACCTTCGTCGGCGTGATGGCGTTGGGCGGCGCATTGCCGCTGCTGGGCATCGGCCTGCCGTTCGTCGAGCAGGGCATCGTGCTGTCCGTGCTGCTGCTGGGCGTATTGATCGCCGCGTCGGTGCGTCTGCCGCTCTGGCTGGGCAGCGCCATGGTCGGGCTGTTCGCGTTATGGCACGGCCACGCGCACGGCGCCGAGATGCCGGCACTGGCCTCCGGAATCGAATATGCGCTGGGCTTCCTGCTGGCGACGGCGTTGCTGCATGTCATCGGCATCGCGTCCGGTCTGGGCATACAGCGATTGGGACGCGAGCGCGTCATCCGCACGGCCGGCGCAAGCATCGCGTTGTGCGGCATGTATTTATCGGTGGTGTAACGACAGGAGGCTGCGATGCGCCTGACTGTGCTGGGCTGTTATGGCGGGATCGGCGGTTCGCGGCGCACCACCGCGCTGTTGCTGGATGACGACATCCTGATCGATGCGGGCAGCGGCGCGGGCGATCTCACGCTGGAGCGCATGGCGCTTCTGGAGCATGTCTTCCTGACCCATGCGCACCTCGATCACAGCGGTTTCGTGCCGCTGCTGGCGGATGCTGCCGCCTTCCTGCACCAGCGCCCGCTGAATGTCCATGCGTTGCCAGAGACCATTGCCGCGCTGAAGAAGAATATGCTGAACGGTGAACTGTGGCCGGACTACAGCGTGTTGCCGAGTGCGGATGATCCGTACATCCGCTTTGTTCCGCTGGAGGTTGGTTCGACAGTACGGATCGGCGAGCGGCGCATCACGCCGCTGCCGGCGCGTCATTCGATTCCTGCTGTGGGTTATTGTCTGGACAGCGGCGACGCCAGTTTCGTCTACAGCGGCGATACTACGGATTGCGGGGAATTCTGGTCGGCGCTGAATCGCATCGAGAATCTGCGCTACCTGATGATCGAGACGACTTTGCTCAATGCCGCCGGACCAGCTGCCGCCAAATCCGGGCATCTTACCGCCGAACTGCTGGCGCGCGGCCTGTCCCGGTTGCAGCGCCCGGTGCAACTGCTCATCACGCACATGGAGCCGGGCAAGGAAGAGCGCACCATGGCGGAAGTCGCGGCTGCCTGCGGCGCATTCCAGCCGAAGCAACTGCAGCAAGGGCAGCAGTTTGCCTTTTAACAAGTAACAAGGGTACCTCGAAAACCGTAGCGAGCGGCTTGAGTGCAAGGCGCACGGAGCTTTGCATGGCCATTCGACTAAGCTGGCAGAAAACGCCATCCAAGTCACTGGTCAACGGAGCGACGAGACATATCTATGGGATAGGCGAGGAAGCGAGTACCGTGCAACGCCGCAATCAAGCCGCGCAGTAGGTTTTTCGAGGTACCCACAACAGGGAGAGCACTATGAAGAAAATCATGTTGCTGGTTTCGCTGTTTTGCCTGGCTGTTCCGGCGGCGCAGGCCGCAGTGCAGGGCAAGGAAGTGAGCTATCAGGCAAATGGCACGACTCTCAAGGGTTATCTCGCCTATGACGCTACTGTCAAGGGCAGGCACCCGGCGGTGCTGGTGGTGCATGAGTGGTGGGGGCACAACAGCTATGCGCGCAAGCGTGCCGATATGCTGGCAGGATTGGGCTACACCGCGCTGGCGGTGGATATGTATGGCGACGGCAAGCAGGCCAGTCATCCGGACGAGGCGGGCAAGTTTGCCGCCGAGGTGAGCAAGAATATGCCGCTGGCCAAGGCGCGTTTCGAGGCGAGCATGCAATTGCTGCGCAAACAGAAAACCGTGGACGCCAGACGAATGGCGGCGATTGGCTATTGCTTCGGCGGCGGTGTGGTGCTGAATATGGCGCGCATCGGGGCGGACCTGAAAGGCGTGGCGAGCTTCCACGGTTCGCTGGGTACGGACAACCCTGCGCAACCCGGCAAGGTCAAGGCGCGCATTATCTCTTTCACCGGCGAAGACGATCCGATGATTTCTGCAGATACGGTCGCTGCATTCAAGAAGGAAATGGAAAGTGCGGGGGTGGATTTCAAAGTGGTCACCTATCCCGGCGTGAAGCATAGCTTCACTAATCCCGATGCGGATGAATTGGGCAGGAGATTCAATTTGCCGCTGGCTTACAACGCCGCTGCCGACCATGACTCGTGGCAGCAAGCCACGGTGTTTCTGCGCGAAATATTTGCCACGAGGTGATTCCAGTGTAATGGGATAAGTTAGTGAGAATCTGGCTATGAGCCTTTCTGATTTCATCGCACAGTATGGCTACGCCGCGCTGTTCTTGGGTACCCTGCTGGAGGGCGAGACGCTGCTGATACTGGCCGGGTTCTCGGCGCATCAGGGTTATCTGCAACTACACTGGGTAATAGCCATCGCGCTGTTCGGGGGCTTCCTAGGCGACCAAATCTATTTCTGGTTGGGAAGGCAGCGCGGCCCGTGGGTGCTGTCCCATTTCCAGCAGCTTGTCCCGGTGTTCGAACGTGCCAATGCACTGATAGAGCGTTACCACGAGGCGCTCATCGTGGGCATACGGTTCCTCTATGGCTTGCGCACGGTAGGGCCGATGGCACTGGGAATGAGTACCGTGCCAGCGTGGCGTTTTGTGTTATTCAACGTGCTGGGTGCGGCTGTCTGGGCGGTAGGGATTGGTGGAGCTGGCTATCTGTTCGGGCAAGCATTGGAGCTGTTCTTTGATGATTTCAAAAAGCTGGAAGAGATGTTGCTAATTGCCATCCTGTTCGGAGGTGCAGTCGTCTGGGGCTGGCGACGCTGGAAATTTCGCAGAAAATTCCGCCAGTAAGTGCGAATAGGATTGGCGGCTTCAACTCTGAAGTGCAACTTTTGCAAGCGGGCAGCGGGCGTAGGGTGCATTCCATGCACCATGGTACGCACAGCGCACCCTACAAAGCTATAGCCTCAGCGGTTTGACCGTCGCTACGGTAGCCGGATTGTCGCGCCATAGCATAGGGTCGGCATCCACGTACAGCTCGATCTCAATACCGTCCGGATCCTCGATATAGAGCGACTGGCTGACGCCGTGGTCGCTGCTGCCGAGAATGGCGATGCCATGCTGTTCCAGATAAGCCTTGCATTCGCGCAATTCGTCGAGCGAGTTGCCGACCTTGAAGGCGACGTGATACAGGCCGAGGCTTTGCTGGCCGGGCAGTTCGGCCTGTGCGCCGAGTTGCAGCAGGCCGAGGTCGTGGTGGTTCTGTCCGAACGAGAAGAACACCATCTTGTCTCCGAGGCGCGCGACTTCCTTCATGCCGAGGAGATCGCGGTAGAAGGTGACCGAGCGTTCCAGGCTGCGCACCTTGAGTACCACATGGCCGAGAGCTTTGATCTGCATGGTTCCTCCGTTGCTGGCGCTTTGTGCTTTCGGCCGGACTACTGTCCGAAAAATTCTTTCACCTTACCCATCCAGGATTTGGCGCGCGGGTTGTGGCGGTCGCTGTCGGTTGCATTGATCGTTTCAAACTCGCGCAGCAGTTCCTTTTGCCGTTCGGTCAGGTTCACCGGCGTTTCCACGATGACGTGACAATGCAAATCGCCGTGGCTCGAACTGCGCACACCCTTGATGCCTTTGCCGCGCAGGCGGAATTGCTTGCCGCTTTGCGTTTCGGCGGGAATCTTGATGCGCGCCACGCCGTCCAGCGTGGGAATCTCGATCTCGCCGCCCAGCGCGGCGGTGCTGAAACTGATCGGCATTTCGCAATGCAGGTCGTTATGGTCACGCTGGAACACCGCGTGCGGCTTGGTGTGGATCACCACATACAAATCGCCGGGCGGCCCGCCGTTCACGCCATGCTCGCCCTCGCCGGACAGGCGGATGCGATCGTCGTTATCCACGCCCGCCGGAATTTTTACCGACAGCGTCTTGTGCTGCTTGATGCGTCCGCTGCCGCTGCAATCCTTACACGGCGAGGCGATCATCTTGCCGGTGCCGTGGCAGCGCGGGCAGGTTTGCTGGATGGAGAAGAAGCCCTGCTGCATGCGCACCTGGCCGTGTCCGCCGCAGGTGGTGCAAGAGGTCGGGTTGGTGCCGGGCTTGGCGCCCGAACCGTGGCAGGTTTCGCATTCCGCCATGGTCGGCACGCGGATCTGCGTCTCGGTGCCGCGTGCGGCCTGCTCCAGCGTGATTTCCATGTTGTAGCGCAGATCGGCGCCGCGCTGCACATTGCTGCGCCCGCCGCCCCCTCGCCCTCCACCAAAGATGTCGCCGAAGATGTCGGAGAAATCGAAACCCTGCGTACCCGCGCCAAATGGCCCGCCGCCCATGCCGCCCGCTTCAAATGCCGCGTGGCCATACTGGTCGTAAGCCACGCGCTTTTGCCCGTCGCTCAGCGTCTCATAGGCTTCCTTGGCTTCCTTGAAGTGTTCCTCCGCCTTCGGGTTGTCCGGATTGCGGTCGGGGTGATGCTTCATCGCCAGCTTGCGATAAGCTTTCTTGATCTCTTCGTCCGATGCGTCGCGATTGACGCCGAGGACTTCGTAGTAGTCTTTTTTTGGCATAGTTATAAAATGTTGGAGAGTGGTAAGTGGTGAGTAGGAAGTGGGGCGGGTTTTCCACTCCCCACTAACCACTCACTACTTCTTATCCTTCACTTCCGTGAACTCGGCATCCACCACGTCGCCTTCATCCTTGGCGGGTTCCGCGTGCATTTCACCGGTTGCGCCAGCCTGCGCCTTGGCCTGTTCGGCGGCATACATCTTCTCGCCGAGCTTCTGCGCGGCAGTCGCCAGCGCTTCGGCCTTTGCTTCGATGGTTTCCTTGTCGTCGGTCTTCACCACTTCCTCGGCTTCCTTCAGGGCGGCTTCGATAGCCGTCTTTTCCTCCGCCGATAGTTGTTCGCCGTATTCATTCAGCGACTTCTGCGTGGAATGGATCAGCGCATCCAGCTGGTTGCGTGCGGCCACCAGTTCCACCGCCTTGCGGTCGTCTTCGGCATGTGCTTCGGCATCGTTCACCATGCGCTGGATTTCCGCTTCGCTCAAGCCGGAGCTGGCTTGGATCTTGATCTTGTTTTCCTTGCCGGTCGCCTTGTCTTTTGCCGACACGTGCAGGATGCCGTTCGCGTCGATGTCGAAGGTCACTTCGATCTGCGGCATGCCGCGCGGTGCGGGCGGTATGTCGGATAAATTGAATTGCCCGAGGCTCTTGTTGCCGGAAGATATTTCACGCTCGCCTTGCAGCACGTGGATGGTCACCGCGTTCTGGTTGTCTTCGGCGGTGGAGAACACTTGCGACGCCTTGGTCGGGATCGTGGTGTTCTTCTTGATGAGTTTGGTCATCACACCACCCATGGTCTCGATACCCAAAGATAATGGTGTCACGTCCAGCAGCAATACGTCCTTCACCTCGCCTTGCAGCACGCCGCCCTGGATCGCCGCACCGACTGCGACAGCCTCGTCCGGGTTCACGTCCTTGCGCGGTTCCTTGCCGAAGAAGGCTTTCACCTTCTCCTGCACCATCGGCATACGGGTCTGGCCGCCGACCAGGATCACGTCGGCGATGTCAGCGTTGGACACGCCCGCATCCTTCATCGCGATCTTGCACGGCTCGATGGTGCGCGCGATCAGGTCTTCCACCAGGCTTTCCAGCTTGGCGCGGGTGATCTTCACCGCCAGGTGTTTCGGACCGCTCGCATCCGCGGTGATGTATGGCAGGTTCACTTCGGTTTGCTGTGCGGAAGACAGTTCGATCTTGGCTTTTTCCGCCGCATCCTTCAGGCGTTGCAGGGCGAGCATGTCTTTCTTCAGGTCGATGCCACTTTCCTTCTTGAATTCTTCCACCAGATGTTCGATGACGCGCAGGTCGAAGTCTTCGCCGCCAAGGAAGGTGTCGCCGTTGGTGGACATCACTTCGAACTGGTGCTCGCCTTCAATTTCAGCGATGTCGATGATGGAGATGTCGAATGTGCCGCCGCCCAGGTCATACACCGCGATCTTGCGGTCGCCTTCCTGCTTGTCCAGGCCGAAAGCCAGCGCGGCTGCGGTGGGTTCGTTGATGATGCGCTTCACTTCCAGGCCGGCGATGCGCCCGGCGTCCTTGGTGGCCTGGCGCTGCGAATCGTTGAAATAGGCGGGCACCGTGATGACGGCCTCGGTGACCGGTTCGCCGAGATAGTCCTCGGCGGTCTTCTTCATCTTCGCCAGCACTTGCGCGGAGATTTCCGGTGCGGAGATTTCCTTGTCGCGCACCTTGATCCAAGCATCGCCGTTCTTGGCCTTGACGATGTTGTAAGGAACCATGCCGATATCCTTTTGTACCATCTTCTCCTCGAAGCGGCGGCCGATCAGGCGCTTCACGCCGTACAGCGTGTTCTTCGGGTTGGTTACGGCCTGACGCTTGGCCGCCGCGCCGACCAGCACTTCGCCGTCTTCCATGTAGGCGATGATGGACGGTGTGGTGCGCGCGCCTTCGGCGTTCTCGATCACCTTGGTCTTGCCGTTTTCCATGATGGCCACGCAGGAGTTGGTTGTGCCCAAGTCAATACCGATAATCTTTCCCATGATGCTTTTCCTTTCAGTTGAATGCGTTGAATTCGTAAATCTGCTGTCGCCTAAGGTGGGGTGGCTAGCCCATATTTCAAGTGGTTGACTTGGAGAAGGGAGAAGAGGGAAGGGAGAAAGGTAAAATCCTCACCCCCTTTATTCGGAGAGCAGGTTTTCTCCCTTCCCTCTTTACCCTTCCCGGTATTTATTCCTTTGCTTTTGCTACCATCACCAGCGCCGGGCGCAGCACGCGGTCATTCAGCGCATAACCCTTTTGCATCACGCTGACTACGGTATTGGCGGGCTGGTCGCTGTCCATCATGCCGATCGCCTGGTGTTTGTGCGGATCCAGCTTTTCGCCGACCGGGTTGATCTCGCTGATGTTGAACTTCTCGAACACGCTGGACAGTTGCTTGAGCGTTAGTTCCATGCCGCTCTTGAAGCTTTCCACGTTCTGCGTGGTGACTGCCAGGCCGGCTTCCAGGCTGTCCTTCACCGCCAGCATCTCGCCGGAAAAACGCTCCACGGCAAATTTCTGTGCCTTGCCGATGTCCTCGGCCGCGCGGCGGCGGATATTCTCGCCCTCGGCCTTGGCATACATCCACGCGTCATAATGCTCCTGTGCCTTGCGCTCGGCTTCCTTGAGCATGTCTTCCAGACTGGGCATGACCTCCGGCGCGCTTGCGGCGGCGGATTCGGCATTTGCCGGAGTTGTTTGCTGTTCAAGTTGCGAGTTGGCTTCATTCTGTTCCATGATGTTCTCCGGGTTTTGACTTGTGTTTGATGGTGGCGTTACGTGGGAATTTCAAGGGCGGCCTAGATAATTTCTCACGTTTTTTGTGAGCTATCAAAAGGTAATTTTATAAATATATGAATATAAAGCGTAATTTATTGGCGTGATGGGCTGTTTTTTTTAAAAAAGGCCTATATAATTTCGCTCGCCCCAGCTCAGGGTAAGTGGGCTTGCGATAGCCCGCTTAATAAATAAAACGACAGGCTCATCTCCCGTAAGATTCAGTGAACTTGGCTGCCAAGCCAAGGGGGTGGATCTTGTTGTTCGCAGGAATGCAGAGTAATTGTATTTTCACATTAAACAACACGATAAATAACACGATGAAACTTCGATTTCATTTTCTGTTTGTAGTGATAATGCTGTCAAATCAGGCTCTCGCAGAGAAACACGAGTGGCCGGTGAAAACTCAGGCAGCTTCACCCACAACTCGCGTGGTTGCGCTGAACGATCTCGGCTTGACCGAACCTGTGGCATTGAACGATCGCGACAATAATCGTGAACAGCATTTCTTCTTTTCTGTACCGCAAGATGTGGTACTGAAGGATATGCGGATTGACGTGCGCGGCGTTTATCTGCGCGCGTTTACCGATGATGCCACGCTGAGTTTTCTGGTGAATGGGGTGCCGGTTTCAAAGCTATCGCTTTCCGGCAATGAAGATGAGTTTTCACGCCCTGTCAAAGCCGATGACATCGCCGCTTCACCAATTCGCGGGGCGCGCCCTGCCAAGGAAATCGTACTTTCCATTCCGTTGAAGAATGTTGAGCTCAAGAAAGGGTTCCTTGATTTCGCGGTGGTGCTGAGTAGTCGGACTGGTAAGGATGTCCGCGACACGGGAGGCGGCAACGCATTGTCTATCGACCCCAAGAAAACCGGGTTGATTTACACCTTCGATGCCGCATCGGTAAGGGATATTCGTTCCCTGTTGGGTACTTTGCCTTTTCATCCCGTGATACTTCTACCCGAGCGTGTGTTGAGCCAGGCGCAGTATGAGGCTGCGCTACGTACGGCTTTGGCGCTGTCTCAAACAGGGTTGCAGCCGGAATTTGTCACCATTCCTAAAGTGGGCGATACGGTTCACACCGATGGTTTGCTGGTGCCGGATGAGTTGAAAACTATGCCGTTGTTCAGTGACTTTTCTGCGGCATCTGAAAAGCATACCTCGCTAAAGATTACCCGTCCGGAGCAAATTGGGGCCTGGCTGGTGTTGCGTGCGCTCTCTCCGAGAGGGCTGGCGCAAATCGTATTTGATTCGATACGGGTACGGCAATATCTGCGCGAAGCGATCAGCCATGTCGCCAATCTTGGCCTGGAAAAGCGCTTGGCATCTTGGGGGAGGATCGCACAACTTGATCAGTGGCTTGCACAAGATGCGAGCCAAAAAGCAAATATCCGTGTCTCGTTTCTTGCCGGACAACCGGTGCTGCTGCTGGATGGGCCAAATATGGCGCAAGGCGCGTCGCTGATTGGCACCATGTGGCGCGAAGTGGCGAACAGCCGGGATGAATTGCTCGACAAGGCGTTGCTGTTGACCAGCGACGAGCAGGACAAGACGCACTTTTATTTCCCCCAAAGCCAGTCTGCCAAATACGTCGAAAAATCTGCCGAATGGACGGTTCCATTCAAGTTAAGTGATTTGCCACAAGGAAAATGGCCGGAAGAGTTCGAGATAAATCTGGTGGCATCCCCGATGGGGGACAGCGTGCAACCGGTGGTCTCGGTATTCCTGAATGACAATCTGTTGTCTGCGGGTTTCTTGCGCGCCGACGGTCAGCTCGAGCGCATTTCTGCGCGCATTCCCATGTACAGCATCGCAACGAACAACTATCTGAAAGTTCAGGTGCGCCGCCGCTGTGATGGCAGCGAGTGTTCTGCAGACATGCAAAGCTATCCGGTGCAGATGCTGCCATCCAGTTATTTGGGGCTGGTTTCGCGCAGCGAATACCAGCAATTCTTCATGTTGCCGCCTGCGCTTGGGCATGCCGGTGATGTGGTGCTCCCGGTTCGGTATCTGGAACAGTCGGATCAAAGCTTGCCTTTTGTCAGTGCAATATTGAGCAGCCTGTCTGCCAAAACCTCCGGCATCAATATTCATTTCAGCGATAAGGCTGGATTTTCCCCAAAGCACACCTTTGTTACTTTTGAGATCCCGCCGTCTCCAGTCAATGGCCTGGTCAAGAGCGGAAATGGCCAGTTGACGATTCGCGATGCCGGCGGCAGGGTTGTTTTCGACGGATCCGGTATGGGCGCGCTGGCTACGCTGCAACTGGTTCATGCCGGTGGGCATGCAGGCGTAGTGGTGTCTTCAGTGAGCAGCCAATTGCTGCGCTTCTCCGAGCCGCTGGATATTTCACAAGGCGATTTTGCCGTACTGGATGCAAAAGGGGTAAAGCTGAACCTCAATCTAAACGATCCGGAAAACGAGATGCAGTTGGATGAACAAAATCGCGACATCTGGTTCTTCATTGAACGACATCGGAGTTGGTTGATTGCGCTGGGATTGTTGCTCTTGGTGGTTGCAGGCGTGTACGTTTTACGTATGTATTTTCAACGCAGTGTTGATCGAAAATAGGTGAACAATGATTATCAGTAATGAAGGCATTGCCATATACCGTGAGGTATTGGAGGTCATTGCGGCGATTGCGGCGGTGGGCGTATTGATCAGCTCATTGGATGATATGTTCATCGACATCTATTATTGGGTGCGCAGGATATATCGATGGGCAGCTGTTGCGCCGAAGCACAAACCGTTGCGCGTCGAACAGTTGCGCGAGAAGGAAGAGAATTATTTGGCGATTATGGTTCCTGCCTGGCAGGAGCAGGATGTGATCGCGAAAATGGTTGAGAACACCATCGCAACCATGGACTATCAGAAATATGTGATTTTCCTTGGCACTTATCAGAATGATGCACAGACTACGGCTGAAGCGGATCGCATGGTAAGACGGTTCCCTACCATGGTAAAACGTGCCACGGTGCTGAATGATGGACCAACCTGCAAAGCTGACTGCTTAAACTGGATTGCACAGTCGATTTTTCTTTACGAAGAACAGCACAACATCAAGTTTGCCGGTTTGATTATTCATGATAGCGAGGACGTTATTCATCCGCTTGAATTTCGCATGTTCAATTATCTGGTCGGGCGGAAGGATTTAATTCAAATGCCGGTGCTTTCTCTGGAGAGAGAGTGGTATGACTGGATCGGTGCGACCTATATGGATGACTTTGCCGAATGGCATGAAAAGGAAATGGTGGTGCGCGAGAGCCTTAATGGCTTGGTGCCCGGGTCTGGTGTTTCTACCTGCTATAGCCGTCGTGCGATCCAAATGCTTGCCGACCAGAATAACAACCAGCCCTTTAATACCGACACGCTGACCGAGGACTACGATTTGAGTTTTCGTCTCAAAGAACTTGGCACTAGCCAAGTGTTTGTACGCTTCCCTGTGGTGCATACGGCTAAACGCAAGTCGTTGTTGACCGGCAAGGAATACCAGGTTGATGTCAACAGCGTGATTGCAACCCGTGAGTATTTCCCCAGCACTTTGCGCACAGCCTACCGCCAACGTACGCGCTGGATTCTGGGGGTGGCATTCCAAGGCTGGCAACAAATGGGATGGAAGGGCGGCCTTGCAGCAAAATACTTATTTTTCCGGGATCGCAAGTCTTTGTGGGCGCCTTACGTCGGGTTGTTAACCTATCTAACGGCTGGCTCGTTTGTGACGATTTGGCTTTTGCGTTTGATGGGACTGGAGTACATGCGCTTTCCGGATTTTGTAGAAACACGCAGCTGGCTCTTCTACGTTTATTTATTAAGTTTCTGGTTTTTCTTCAATCGCATTGCGCATCGCGCCTATTTCGTATCGATTGAACATGGCATTGTGCAGGGTATCCTGTCAGTGCCGCGAATTGTGGTGGGCAGCGTAATTAACCTGGTTGCTGTTTCCCGTGCATGGAAAATCTTTGTGACGCACCTGATAACCGGCAAGCGAATCGCATGGGACAAAACCCAGCATTTTTATCCAAACCTTGAGGCTCTGAAGAAACTTCGTAAAAAAACGGGCGAATTGCTGCTCAGTTGGGATCAGATCAGCCAGGAACAGCTTGATCATGCGCTGCATCAGCAAAAGGTTACAGGCAAACCGGTTGGGCAATTATTGCTCGAACAAGGTGCTATCAGCCAGGAGAAACTTGCCGACGTAATGGCCGAACAAGCCGGATTGCCGCGCATCGCTCTCGAACCGCAGGCCGTCAAGCAGTTCTTCGGGCGATTACCCGGCTTCCTGGTGCAACGCCATCGTGTTATCCCATTCGCTGAAGCGCAGGATGGAACATTACATTTGGCAGTTTTTGATGCGCCTTCAGATGAAGTATTGGCAGAGATTCAGGCGGCAGTTGGTTGCCCTGTAGCACTCTTCGTCGCAACCGAGCAAGAAATTTCGGCGGCGGTTGGTTGGTACGGCATGGGTGACGATACGGTCAAGATCAAGGCAATGCCTGTTGCACGCAAACCGCTGGGCGACTTCCTTGTCGAAGTTGGCGCACTGACGGCGGAGACTTTGGCCAGCAATCTGTCGGACTATAATCGTGAACGTGATGGGCGAATCGGTGCCTATCTGTTAGCGCGCGGGGTGATTTCCCAGGCGCAACTCAGCAATGCTCTTCGCCGCCAAAGCGAGGTATTAGGCGAGCTGACAAATTCTAATTTAAGACCCTGGAGCACAACATGATCAGATTTCCTTTCAGCCCCGGTTTTGTTTCTGCGCTGGTATTGTCGTCGTATCTTGCTCCTGTATCTTCAGCTTATGCTGGTGAGGAGGTATTGGCGATTCCTGAGCCATATGTCGTTGCTCAAAACGATTTGCTGGTGCAGTTAGGTGTCTCTAAGGAGACTGAGCGAAAGGAAGAAAACCCCCTCTCCGGGAAGGCATATCGCTTGGCGGATCAAGCCTATAAAGCCCTTGCAGAGGGCAAAATAGATGAAGCCGAAGGATTTATTAATGAAGCTTTGCAGTTACGCCCCGACAACAAACAGCTTGGACTGATCTTTCTTGATATTCAAATGCGCAAGGGGGATTTGAAAAAAGCGCGCTCTCAGGCGGACAATTTGCTGACGCGTTTTCCAAATGATGTTTTGGTGTTGGTTTCAAGAGGATATATCTCTCAAAGGCAGAATCGCCATGATCTGGCGGTGCAGGACTTTTCTGCTGCGCTGCGTCAACCCGGACTGGATACCGCACAACAGCGCAATGTCAGATTGTCTTTGGCTGACAGTGCCATTGCCATAAAACAGCCGCAGCAGGCATTGGACACACTTGTTCCGCTAGTAACGCCGGAGAGCTATGCCGTGCAAATCCGTATCGCCCAGGCTCGCCTGATGATGGGGGATCGCAATGCTGCGCGTGCTGCCGGAGAACAGGCAAATAAATTGGCCGCTAATGATGCTGAACGCAAACCCGCACAGCAATTGCTGCTGAGCGCCAGCGTGCCGGTGGACAAGCCGCTTCCTGTGGCAAAGCCGAAACCGACTGTTCAGACAGCCGTTGTGAAGTCTGCCGTGAATGAGGGCTACGAATTGCTGAGCCAGGGGAAAGACAAACAGGCATTGGAAGCTTTTCAACGGGCCTTTGCCGCAGGACAGGGGAGCGCGACTACCTATGCAGATGCCGGCTATACCGCCAGACGTTTGGGCGAGCACGATGTCGCTGCTGATTTGCTGAACAAGGCGCTAAAACAAAGCCCCGGTCTGGATGCGGCACATGAACGTGATGTCAGGCTGAATTTGGCTGATGGTGCGTTTGCCAAACAACAGCCGCAAGAGGTATTGGATGTGCTTGCAACTATGCTGACAGAGGACAGTTACGCAGTGCAGATTCGTCTCGGCCAGGCATATATGATGCTGGCGCAGCGTGATGCTGCACGTGCCGCCGCAGAGTGGGCGAATAAGCGCGCTACTACTGATGACCAAAGGGCATACGCTCAGGCGCTGTTGAAGAATATCAATGCATCTACGGATCTGGTTCACGTAGATGGCGGTTATGCGGATCTTAATGAAGGCTACAGAAAGCTGGGAGAGCACAAAGATAAAGAGGCTCTGGCGGCTTTCCAGCGCGCATTTGCGAATGGTTATGGCAGCGCGGCCAATTATGCCGATGCTGGTTATGCAGCAAAACGCTTGGGTGATAACAAGACTGCCGTTGAGTTGATGGGGCATGCCTTGGAAATCAATGAGAAAAGCCCTGAATCGGCAAAACCATTCAATGATGACCAGGCTATCGGTTATCGCAGAGAGATGCAGGAGATGAGTCGTAAATGGGGTTTTACGGCCAGCCTGGTTAGACAAAGAACCTTGCTTGCCGGACGTCAGCGGACAAACACCATACAGGGCGGTTTGGAAGGATACTGGCAGCCGTATAACGACAATGGCCGTTTTGTGCAGTTGTATGCACGAACTTATCAAACATTTCATGAGGGGATAATTGTAGGTACTAATGGCTCAGGGACGGCCACCAATCAGGGTGCTGCCGGCGTGCGCGTAAAACCATTCACCGATTGGGGTTTGACGCTGGGTGTAGAAAGGTTGATTCATTTCGGCATGTTTTCACGCATGGACTGGTTGGCGCGGATAGGCTTTTCTACTGACAGCGGATATGAGTTGAAACCCGGCAAAGCGGCTTTGGCGGACTGGAATTTCTACGGGGAAGCCGGCTATTACTTCGAACCAAATGCTGGCAACAACGCTGGCGGCGGCGGTGCTGGCAACGGCTATTACTACCATACTATGGAGGCAACCTACGGCAAGAGTATGCACCTTTCCGGTATTGATGCTCATTTGACAGCTTACCCGCATCTGGTGGCGACAAATGAGACTGACAACTCTCGTTCCCCACGCGCCAGATCTTCTTCATCGACCATTGGACCGGGAGTTAAATTTCGTTATTGGTTTTCGGAAGATAAATACGAGGTGCCAGGCAGTGTGATTGATCTGGACATACAGTATCGCTTCAAGGTGGATAACGCCCCACGAGGGTCAGGGCTGCTGATGCGGGCGAATTACTGGTTTTAGTTTCGGCGAGGCACACAATGCGTAAGATTCTGGTGGTGATTGGCACCCGCCCGGAAGCCATCAAGATGGCCCCGCTGGTACATGAATTGCTGGCGCAGCCGCAATTCAAGACCTTGGTTTGTCTCACCGCACAGCATCGCCAGATGCTGGATCAGGTGCTGGAGATTTTTGGCATTACAGCCGACATTGATCTCAACCTGATGAAGCAGGGGCAGCAACTGGCCGAACTGACCGGTAGTGTGCTGACCGGCATAGACGATGTCCTGAAAATGCATCGCCCCGATTGTGTGCTGGTGCATGGTGATACTACCACGGCGATGGCTGCCGGACTGGCGGCGTTCTACCGGCATATCCCGGTAGGGCATGTCGAAGCCGGCCTGCGTACCCATGATTTGCATCATCCCTGGCCGGAAGAAATGAACCGTCGTGTGATTGATGTGGTGGCCGAATACTATTTCGCACCGACCGACGTTTCGCGTGACAATCTGCTCAAAGAACATGTTCCGGCAGAACGGATCTACGTGACCGGCAATACCGTCATTGATGCGCTGCTGATGACGGATGAACGGATCAAATCTGATCAGGAATTGGTTGACCGCCTTGCGGGCGCATTTCCGTTCCTTGATCCGAACAAGCGGCTCATCCTTGTCACCGGACACAGGCGCGAGAACCACGGTCATGGGTTGGAGTCGATTTGTCTTGCCTTGAGCCAGCTAAGTGAAAGAGACGATGTGCAGGTCGTGTATCCGGTGCATCTTAATCCCAATGTGCGCCAGGTCGTTATGGGCACATTGGAAGGCAGACAGAATGTGCATCTGATCGAGCCGCTCGATTACCTGCATTTCGTGTATCTGATGGGTCGGGCGCATGTCATTCTGACCGATTCAGGCGGTATACAGGAAGAAGCGCCGTCGCTGGGCAAGCCGGTCCTGGTGATGCGCGAGGTGACCGAGCGACCCGAGGCAGTGGCAGCCGGCACGGTGCAATTGGTCGGTGCGGATACGCAGAAAATCATTGCCGGGTGCACGCGGCTGTTGGACGACGCAGCTTACTACCGGCAATTTTCACAACGTGCTAATCCTTACGGTGACGGCGCGGCCAGCAAGCGTATTGTTGCTGCGCTCACTGCACGATGCTCACATTAAATCTTAGAAGTAACTGTAAAAAGGTAATAACGTGATTCACTCTCCAGAAATTCTCAAAGTGCTGGAAACAGCCCCCTTGTTCCGTGGGATACCGAATAAATTAGTCGCCAAGAATTTAAGTCAGTCCAAGCTGCGTACCTTAAATTCAGGCGAAATATTGCTGGTTTCCGGTCAGGCCAACAATCTGATTTACATAATCCTTTCCGGACGTCTGAGCATTCAGTCAAAAGAATCTGATGTAGAGCCTATCGCCATGCTCAGTGAAGGGGAATGTGCGGGGGAGATGTCCATTCTAGGGGACGGCCATGCTTCGGCCTACGTCATTGCCGCTACCGACTGCAAGCTGCTGGCCATTGACCATAATGCCCTATGGGACCTGATCGATAGGTCGCATAAGGCCGCGCATAACATGCTAAGCATACTAACCAAGCGGATTCGCCTGACCGATCAGGTCATGGCAGAAAGCCTTGAGCACCATCACGGATTTTCAAGTGTCTCAATTGTTGACGAATTGACCGGGCTTCATAACCGGCATTGGATGCACGAAAAGTTCGAGCGCTGTTTGCAGCGTAGCATTCTGAACAATAAACCAAGCTGCCTCGTGATGCTGGAAATGGATCAATTCAAGGCATTCAGTGACAGCTATGGGCAACTTGGCAGCGACCAGGCTTTGCGGAATATTGCTCATACCATGCTGTCCTGTCTGCGTCCGAATGACCAGGCGGGACACTACCTCGGCGAACAATTCGCCGTTTTCTTGCCGGAAACATCCCTGTTTGATGCCTGCATAGCGGCAGAAAGAATCAGATCAACTATCGACCGATCCATGGTTGTGCTGCCTAGCGGCGATGCGTTGCCATCTATCAGCATCTCTTTAGGGATTAGCCAAATGCGTCCGAGCGATACACTGGTCAGTCTGTTTGCCCGTGCTGACGAGGCTTTGCAACGTGCCAAAGAAGGCGGAGGTAACTGCGTAAAGTGCGTGAAATAACGATCTGAAGCATAGTTCAGGCACGAGTTCGCTGACGGTGCGTCGTGCCCACAGCCATGGTGTCATCTATCTTTCTGACTTGCAGGCAAGTTTGGTATCGAAGCTGTTAGTGTTCAAGATAAAATGCATCTGTTGACCGCGTAGTGCGGCCTATCTAACAGCGGCATTTCAGCAAGTGACTCAAGCCAAAAACTATTACTGGCGCATCGCCGGATTCTATTTTTTTTATTACGCCTTTGTGGGGATGTTCGCGCCCTACTGGAGCCTGTATCTCAAGTCCATCCACTTCGACGCCATCGAGATCGCCATCCTGATGTCGGTGCAGCCGGTGATGCGCATGATCGCGCCGAACCTGTGGGGCTGGCTGGCCGATCACACCGGGAAAAGGCTGCTGGTGGTGCAGATCGCCGCGACGCTGAGTGCGGTGTGCTACCTCGGCGTGTTTGCCACCACCAGTTTCTGGGGTATGTTGCTGGTGCTGGGGTTGATGAGTTTCTTCTGGAGCGCGTCGATGCCGCTGGTGGAGGCGACCACGCTCACTTATCTCGGCAAGCATACCGCCCATTACGGACGCATCCGCTCGTGGGGCTCGATCGGCTTTATTGTTGCAGTGGTGGGGCTGGGCTATGCCTTCGACTATATCGCCATCGCCTGGCTGCTGTGGGCCGGACTGATCTGCGAGTTGGGTATCCTGCTGTTCTCGCGCCAGGTTCCGCCCACCGAAGTGCTGGCGCATCATACCGACAGCCAGTCGATCCGGAAAATCGTGCTGCAGCCGCGCGTACTGGCGTTGTTCGGCGCTTGCTTCCTGATGTCCGTCGCGCACGGGCCTTATTACACTTTTTTCTCGATTTACCTGGTCGAGCACGGCTACGCAAAGAGTGCGGTTGGCGGGCTGTGGGCGCTCGGCGTGATCTGCGAGATCGGCGTGTTCTTCCTGATGCCGTGGCTGGCGCGGCGCTACGGTTTTACCCGCATCCTGATCGGCAGTCTTGGCCTGGCCGTGCTGCGCTTCATGCTGATCGGCAGGGGCGTGGATTTTCTGTTGCTGTTGCTCATCGCCCAAGTGCTGCACGCCGCCACCTTTGGCGCGTATCACGCCGCTTCGCTGGGGCTGGTGCACGAGTTCTTCCAGGGGCGGCATCAATCCAAAGGACAGGCACTGTTCGGCAGCCTCACCTACGGCGCGGGCGGCATGCTGGGCGGGCTGGCCAGCGGCCCGATCTGGCAGCACTACGGCGCCAGTGTGCTGTATTTATGCAGCGCGGGCATGGCGCTACTGGGATTGCTGCTGATGGCGTGGAAGTCGGGCAGACCGCAGATGAATCAACCTGAAAACCGCAGTTGATGATGAATGCCCCGTTGATTCAAGCCATTGCATTACCTGGGTAGGTGCGGATTCATCCGCACATGATCTGCTGTATCAATGCGAATAAATTCGCACCTACAAACCTCTCAACTGCGGTTTTCAGGATCAATTTCCCGATTCACAATTTAGGTAGAAAGGTCCAACTTCCTGTAGAGTGAAGCCATTCGCTGAAGCCGATTGCTTGGCATGCTGAAAAATATCGATTTGGATGGTAGGGAGTCACAGAATGGCAGATTATCCGGCACCCCCCCGGTTATGAGGCAACTGTTTGAAAAACGGCTGTCGGCTCTTGTTATGGCAAAGCGCGGCAGTTTTTACCATTACCTGTTCGCTGTTGTATTGGTGTGGCTTGCCTACCTTGCGCGCATCGCAATTTCCCCGCCCGATTCGGGGCTGACCTTCCTGACATTTTTCCCCGCAGTCGCGCTGGTTGCCATCATCGGCGGAATCTGGCCGGGGTTGTTCGCCACGGCTATCAGCATGGTTCTGGTGACATATCTGTTCATTGCGCCGAGCGGGGCATGGACATTCGAGTTCAAGCAAGCAACAGTCTTGATAAATATTGTATTCCTCGCGGATGGGCTGATTGTGTGCGCCGCTATCGAGGTCATGCACCGCTATTACCGCGACTACATCGAAACGGCTGATGCGTTGAGCAAATCCAGAGAGCATGAGGCGCGGGTAAACGCTGCCAACAAGGAGCTGGATGAATTTGCCTATATTGCCTCGCACGACCTCAAGGAGCCACTGCGCGGCATACACAACTATGCCAGCTTCCTCAAGGAAGACCATGCGGATCGGCTGGATGAAGAAGCCCGGCGATACATTGACCGCATTCAACAACTGGCCGAACGCATGTCCGACTTGATCGAGCATCTGCTGGCTTATTCCCGCCTGGGGTATGTGGAGCTGGCCAGAGCCCCGGTCGATACCAATGCCGTCGTTGACGCCGTGGCGGAAGACCTGAAACCGCTCCTGGACAGTCAGGGAGTCGAGCTGCGGCGCACCGGTCATCTGCCAGTGGTAAAGGGTGATGCCATCCGCATCCGGCAGGTATTCCAGAATCTCATTGCCAATGCGGTAAAATACAATGACAAGCCGGTGAAATGGGTGGAAGTGGGGTGCGACAATAACCGCATGCCGCCATTATTTTACGTCCGGGACAACGGCATCGGCATCGCGCCGCATCATCAGGATGCCGTTTTCCAGATATTCAAGCGGCTGCATGAGCAGAACAAATACGGTGGGGGCGCCGGAGCCGGCCTGACCATTACCAGAAAAATCATCGAGCGCCATGGCGGTCGCATCTGGCTGGAATCGGTTTCGGGTGAGGGCACTTCATTTTATTTCACGCTGAACGGGGGTGCATGATGGTCGATGGACGATCTCAAACCATTCTGGTCGTCGAAGACAACGACGACGATTTTTTTGCCACCATGCGCGCCTTCAAAAAAGCGGAGCTGGCCAATCCTCTTCAGCGCTGCACCAATGGCGACCAGGCGCTCGATTACCTGTTTCAGCGCGGTGAATTCTCCGATCCTGACAAGGCACCCAGGCCCGGCATCGTCCTGCTCGACCTGAATTTGCCGGGCACGGATGGCAGGCAGGTGCTGCGCGCGGTCAAGGCTGACCCGGACTTGAAGAAGATTCCCGTGATCGTGCTGACGACTTCCCGCGCCAGACAGGACATCGAAAGGTGCTATGCTGATGGTGCAAACAGCTATATTCAAAAACCCGTGGACATGACCGGGTTTATTCAGGCAATTACGCGGCTCAAGGAATACTGGTTCGAGGTGGCTCTGCTACCGAAGGAGAACGAATGAAGACGAAAATCCTCTTTGTCGATGACAGCGAGGTCGATCAGGAAGTCTACCGGCGCGCGCTCGAAAAGACTGGCCGTTACGAGCTGATTGCGGCGCTCTCCGCAGAGGTAGGACTCGTCAGCGCGTTCGAATTGAAACCCGGCCTGATCCTGCTCGATTACAGCATGCCGGGCATGGACGGCCTCGATTTCGTGAAACAGTTTGCCGAGCGATCGGCAGATCGCATTCCCATCATCATGCTGACCGGCAAAGGCCGGGAGGAAGTGGCCGTGGAGGCCATGAAGATGGGGATTGACGATTATGTGGTAAAGGATGTCACGGGCAGATGCCTGCGGCAATTGCCCGGCATGATCGATCACGTAATCGCGACGCATGCGCAGCGTATCCATGCCCGCCGCCTCGAGGTGCTGCAACAGACACTGCTGCGCACCGTCGCCGACGGCATCATCGGAATCAATACCCTTGGCGTTATCACCTGCGCCAATCCGGCTGCCGAACGCATGCTGTTGAGTGCGCCGGGTGGTTTGCTCGGTTGCCACATAGAGCAATTGCTCTGGCCGGAAGGCGTGCAGTCTTCCTGGGCCAGCCATCCGCTTGCTGCGCTATCCGACGATATGATCAGCCGGGATTCGGATTTTTTCCATCGCGAAGGCGGCATGCCGTTTCCGGTTGCCTACACGGCTTCACATCTGCCTGCGAGCGGTGATGACGATATCCGCTGGGTGCTGGCTTTTCAGGACATCACCGAGCGCAAGAAGGCGGATCAGGAACTCGCGCAGATGGCGCACTACGACAAGTTGACCGGCGTGGCCAACCGCCAGATGTTCATTGATTCGCTGGAGAAGGCATTGGCGCGAGCCGGCCGCGGTCAGCGGCAGCTCGCCTTGTTCTTCATCGACCTCGACGGATTCAAGGAAATCAACGATACATTCGGCCATATTATCGGCGATCAGGTGCTCCAGATGGTCGCGCAGCGGCTTGTCGGGTGTGTAAGAGCCAGCGACATGGTCAGCCGCTATGGGGGCGATGAGTTCGCCCTCATCATCGAGGATGCACAGGCGGATCATCTCGATGTGCTGGCACAAAAGATACTGGCCTCAATCGAAATACCCTATGAGATCGGAGAGCAGCACGGTCTCCTGTCCACCAGCATCGGAATTGCGCTGTACCCGCAATGCGCAAGGGACGTTCAGAGCCTAATCGAGGCGGCGGACAAGGCGATGTACGCGATAAAGCAAGGCGGCAAGCATGGATACGGCTTCTCCAACGAACTTGAAAAACCTTCCTTGAGCAGCTAAGCGATAAGTTTTAAGCAACCCCAAAAAAACCAGCAGCCTCCGCATTCTTGCCTAGCTAATGCCGGCCATAGGCTGCCAAGCCGTGCCTGTTGTGGCATAATCGCGCGCTCCAAAAAAGCGAAATGACATGGGCGCGCAAACTCTTTACGACAAACTCTGGAATGCTCACGTGGTACGGCAGGAAGCCGATGGTACCGCGTTGATTTATATCGACCGCCATCTGGTGCATGAAGTGACCAGCCCGCAGGCTTTCGAGGGGCTGAAGCTGGCTGGACGCAAGCCGTGGCGCACCGCTTCGATCCTCGCGGTAGCCGATCATAACGTGCCGACCACCAACCGCGCGGCAGGCATCGCCGATCCAATTTCGCGCCTGCAGGTGGAGACGCTGGACAGCAATTGCGCCGAGTACGGCGTGACCGAATTCAAAATGAACGACGTGCGCCAGGGTATCGTGCATGTGATCGGGCCGGAGCAGGGAGCGACCCTGCCGGGCATGACGGTGGTGTGCGGGGATTCGCATACCAGCACGCACGGTGCGTTCGCCGCGCTGGCATTCGGCATCGGCACCTCCGAGGTCGAGCATGTGATGGCGACGCAATGCCTGCTGATGAAAAAATCCAGAGCCATGCAGGTGGTGGTTGATGGAGTGCTCGGCAAGGGCGTGACCGCCAAGGACATCGCGCTGGCGGTGGTCGGCAGGATCGGCACGGCGGGCGGCACCGGCTACGCGATCGAATTTGCCGGCAGCACGATACGCGGCCTGTCGATGGAAGGGCGCATGACGCTGTGCAACATGGCGATCGAGGCGGGCGCGCGCGCCGGCATGATCGCCGCGGACGACACGACGATCGATTATCTCAAGGGCCGCCCATTCGCGCCGCAGGGTGCGGCATGGGATCAGGCTGTGGCCTACTGGCGCACGTTGCACAGCGATGACGGCGCGCAGTTCGATGCGACAGTCAAACTGGATGCCGCGCAGATCAAGCCGCAAGTGACCTGGGGCACGTCGCCGGAAATGGTGGTGGCGGTGGATGGGCGCGTACCCGATCCGGCAGCCATGACCGATCCGGTCAAGCGACACGATGCCGAGCGTGCGTTGCACTACATGGGGCTGGCGGCGAACACGCCGATCACGGAAATCAGCATCGACAAGGTATTCATCGGTTCCTGCACCAACGCGCGCATCGAGGATTTGCGCGCTGCCGCTGCTGTCGCGAAGGGCAAGCATGTCGCGCCGAACGTGAAGCTGGCGATGGTGGTGCCCGGTTCCGGCTTGGTGAAACAGCAGGCCGAGCAGGAAGGCCTGGACAGGATATTCGTCGCGGCGGGTTTTGAGTGGCGCGATCCGGGCTGCTCGATGTGCCTGGCGATGAATGACGACAGGCTGGAATCCGGCGAGCGCTGTGCTTCGACTTCCAACCGCAACTTCGAGGGGCGGCAGGGGCCGGGCGGGCGCACCCATCTGGTGAGTCCGGAGATGGCGGCGGCTGCCGCGATTGCCGGGCATTTTGTCGATGTGAGCAAAACTTAAGGAGGCGATGATGAAAGCTGTTGCATTGTTGTTGGCTGTGCTGGTTTTGGCGGGTTGCAATACCGTCGAAGGTATCGGCAAAGACCTGAAAAAAGGCGGCGAGAAAATAGAGAAGTCGGCGAAGTAAATGAATAAGTTTACTTTGTTGAATGGCTTGGTCGTACCGTTGGATCGCGCCAACGTCGATACCGACGCGATCATCCCCAAGCAGTTCCTGAAGTCGATCAAGCGGTCCGGATTCGGCCCTAATGCGTTCGACGAATGGCGCTATCTGGATCACGGCGAGCCGGGCATGGACAACGGCAAGCGTCCGCTCAATCCGGATTTTGTGCTGAACCAGCCGCGCTATCAGAATGCGCAGATCCTGCTGGTGCGCGAGAATTTCGGCTGCGGCAGTTCGCGCGAACACGCGCCTTGGGCGCTGGAAGACTACGGCTTCCGCACCATTATCGCGCCGAGTTTCGCCGACATCTTTTTCAACAATTGCTTCAAGAACGGCCTGCTACCGATTCGCCTTGATGCAGAAAAGGTGGACGCGCTGTTCAAGGCGGTGGAAGCGACGCCGGGCTATCGTTTGAAGATCGATCTGGAGCGGCAGAGCATCACCGCGCCGGACGGCACGGTGTACCAGTTCGAGGTGGAGGCGTTCCGCAAACATTGCCTGTTGAATGGCCTGGACGATATCGGCCTGACCCTGCAGCATGTGGGCGAGATCAAGGCGTTCGAGGCGAAGTATCGCGCGGCACAGCCGTGGCTGTAAGAGGCAGAAAGTTGAAAGTAGGAAGTAGTCAGTGGAAAACACACGCCCACTCGCCACTCACTACTTACCACTTCCTGTATTTCACGATTTATTAGGATATTGAAATGAGAATTGCAGTTTTGCCCGGTGACGGGATAGGCCCTGAGATCGTCGCGCAGGCGGTGAAAGTGCTGGAAGCGTTGCGTAGCGACGGCCTGAAGATCGAGATGGAATACGCGCACCTCGGCGGCGCGGGATATGACGCAGCGGGCGATCCGTTTCCAGTCGCAACTGAAAAACTGGCGCTGGCGGCCGACGCGGTGCTGCTCGGCGCGGTGGGCGGTTATCAGTACGACACATTGCCGCGCCCGATGCGCCCGGAGCAAGGCCTACTGCGTATCCGCAAAGGGCTGGGGTTATTCGCCAACCTGCGCCCGGCGCTGGTGTATCCCGAGCTGGTCAATGCTTCCAGTTTGAAACCGGAGTTGGTGTCGGGTTTGGATATCATGATTTTGCGCGAGCTGACCGGTGACATTTATTTCGGCCAGCCGCGCGGTATCCGCACCATGAATAACGGTGAGCGGCAGGGCTTCGACACCATGCTGTACAGCGAGTCGGAAATCCGCCGCGTGGCGCATGTCGGCTTCCAGATCGCGCTGAAACGCAATAAAAAGATGTGTTCGGTGGACAAGGCCAACGTGCTGGATACCAGCATGTTCTGGCGCGAGATCGTCATCGACGTGGCCAAGGAATACCCGGCGGTCGAGCTATCGCACATGTACGTGGACAATGCCGCGATGCAACTGGTGCGTGCGCCCAAGCAGTTTGACGTGATCCTCACAGGCAATATCTTCGGCGACATCCTCTCCGACGAGGCTTCGATGCTGACCGGTTCGATCGGCATGTTGCCGTCGGCTTCGCTGGATGCGAACAACAAGGGTTTGTACGAACCGTGTCACGGCTCGGCGCCGGACATCGCGGGCAAGGATATCGCCAATCCGCTGGCGACCATCCTGTCGGTGGCGATGATGATGCGCTACACTTTTGCGCGCGAAGACATCGCGCAGCGCATCGAAACGGCGGTGCGCAAGACGCTGCAACAGGGGCTGCGCACTGGTGATATCGCCGAGGCCGGCATGCAGAAGATCGGCTGTGCGGCGATGGGCGACGCGGTGGTCGCGGCGTTGTAGGGGCGAATTCATTCGCCCATACAGCGTAGATTGCGTGCGAATAAATTCGCACCTACAAGATAAATTGAGCTTCGGAGAGTATCAGATGAGCAAGCAATACGACGTATGCATATTGGGCGCGACCGGCGCGGTAGGAGAGGCGATGCTGGCCATTCTGGAGCAGCGCAAGTTTCCGGTGCGCAATCTTTATCCGCTGGCTTCCAGCCGCTCGGCGGGCTCCACGGTGCGCTTTAACGGCAAGGATCTCGCCGTCATCGACGTGGAAGGATTCGATTTTTCAAAGGCGCAAATAGGTCTGTTCTCGGCGGGCGGCAGCGTATCTGAAAAATATGCGCCGCTCGCCGCGGCGGCCGGCTGCGTGGTTATCGACAACACCGCGCACTTCCGCTATGACCGCGATATTCCGCTGGTGGTGCCGGAAGTGAATCCGCATGCCATCGCACAATACAAGAACCGCGGCATCATCGCCAACCCGAATTGCTCGACCATTCAGATGGTGGTGGCGCTCAAGCCGATCAAGGATGCGGTGGGCATCACGCGCATCAACGTGGCGACTTATCAGGCGGTATCCGGCACCGGCAAGGAGGCGATCGAGGAATTGGCCGAGCAGACCCGCGCGCTGTTCAACCAGCAGGACGTGACAGCCGAAGTCTATCCGAAGCGCATCGCTTTTAACGTGTTGCCGCAGATCGACGTGTTCATGGAAAACGGCTACACCAAAGAAGAGATGAAAATGGTGTGGGAAACCCAGAAGATCATGGAAGACGATGCCATCCTGGTAAATGCGACCGCAGTGCGCGTGCCGGTGTTCTACGGGCATTCCGAAGCGGTGCATATCGAAACCCGCAGGAAGATCACTGCCGCCGAGGCGCGTGCGTTGCTGGAAAAGGCTCCGGGCGTGATCGTGATGGACAGGCGCGAACCGGGCGGCTACCCGACTCCGGTCGAAGCGGCCGGCAACGACGCGACTTACGTCGGGCGCATCCGCGAGGATATCTCCTGCCCACTGGGCTTGAATCTGTGGGTGGTAAGCGATAATGTGCGCAAGGGCGCGGCGTTAAATAGCGTGCAGATTGCGGAAATTCTGATTGCGAAATACCTTGATTGAGATATAGGCGAAAAATATTATGAGCTTGTGCTTATAACTCCATGATGTTATTTTACTTGTTCAATGAATAACCATAAGGTGATAGCGTGCGAAAGTCACTATTGAAACTGCTCGGGGCCGTTGTTGCTTTAACACTATCCACATGTGTTTCCGCCGTTGGTATGGGCGGAATAAATGTGGCTTCCGCTTTGGGTCAACCGCTGAAGGCCGAAGTCGAGTTGGTGGCAGTCAACAAGACCAACAAAGCCAGCCTGGTTGCACGCCTTGCATCACCCGATGTTTACAGGGGTGCCGGGCTGGAATATCCTTATGGTACCAAGTTCAAATTTCAGATCGAGAGCCGCGCGAACGGCGAGTCGTATATCAAGGTGAGCAGCGCGCAACCGATCAACGATCCTTTCGTGAGCGTGCTGGTCGAGTTGACCTGGGCGTCCGGCAAACTGTTGCGCGAATATACTTTCCTGCTCGATCCGCCGGACTATGTTGCGGAACAACCCAAGCCAGCGGAAGTGCAAGCCATCGCACCGCCGGAAACTGCCGCCAAGCCTGTTGAACAAGCCGCTCCGGTAGCTGCGGCACCAGCTGAGAGCCAGCCTGTCGAAAAACCAGCCGGCAAGCCGATGATGGTAGCGCCGGCCAAACCGGCCAGTGTCGCGACGGGCAGTATTACCGTTCATCGCGGCGACACGCTGAACAAGATCGCCATGCAAAACAAACCGGCTGAAGTGAGCTTGGAGCGTATGCTGGTCGCGCTATACCGTGCCAACGCCGATCAATTCGACGGCAAGAACATGAACCGCATCAAGGCCGGCAAGATCCTGCGCTTGCCCGACCAGGGCGAGCTGATGAGCGTGGCGCAGTCCGATGCGGCAAAGGAAATCCGCGCACAGACAGCCGACTGGAATGCCTACCGCCAAAAGCTGGCCGCCGCTGCCTCGGCTGCCAGCCAGCCTCAGGAAGCCCAGCAAGTCGCCACCGGCAAGATCGCCAGTTCAGTTGCCGACAAGGCTCCGGTTGCCAAAGAGTCCGCCAAGGAAGTGTTAAAATTGTCCAAGGGCGAAGCCCCGGGAGATAAGGCTGCCGCGGGTGCGGCAGGCAAACCTGCGACAGTTCAGGACAAGAAGAATGCCGAGCAGGAAGATGCGATCGCCAGGGAAAAGAGTCTGAAGGAAGATCAGGCGCGTGCCGTATTGCTGGAAAAGAACCTCAAGGACATGCAACGTCTCGCCCAACTGAAATCCGAGGCTGCGGCACTGGCGCAATCTCCAGATGCAGCATCCGCAGTCGCTGTTGCTTCCTCGGTGGCAGCCGCCAGCGAAGTCAAACCGGTGCCCGTCGCCAGGCCCAAGCCTAAGCCACAGCCACAGCCACAGCCAGTGGTTGTGCCGCAACCTTCCTTGGTGGATCAGATTCTGGGTAAGCCGCTTTATCTGATTGGCGGCGCGGCGATCCTGCTTGGTTTGGGCGGCATTGGCTTTATGTTGAGCCGTCGCAAGCAGGCTGCTGCGGTCGGCGGGAAGAGTGAGGATGTCGGCGCGGTAACCGGCCACCTGACCGCACCGGCTACACCTTCTCCCGAGACCGGCGATTTCACCAATGCGGCAGCGGTTCGCGTCGAAGCGACTCCCCAGCCGAATGAAGTCGATCCGATCAGTGAAGCGGATCTGTTCCTGAATTTCGGCCGCGATGCACAGGCGGAGGAAATCCTGAAGGAAGCCCTGCAGAACACGCCGAACAATCATCAGATCCATCTCAAGCTGCTGGATATTTACGCCAACCGTAAAGATGTAAATTCCTTCTCGGCCATTGCGCGCCAGTTGAAGGATTCCGGCGATGAAGAGGCATGGCAGCAGGCCGCGGCAATGGGGCGTAAGCTCGAGCCGAATAACCCGATGTACGCAGGTGCAGGAACCATCGAGGATACCGGCAGCGCGACCATGCGAACAACCGCGCCCAATGCGATGCCGGATTTTGATCTGGGCGAGACGGCGGCGCAGCAGGCGCCGGCTCCCAATGTAGATTTTGATTTGGACAATACAGAAAAAACCTCGACCCTGTCAACTGACGACAAGGCTGTGGCTCAAATGGAGGCTATGGATTTTGATATCACTTCCACCAGTCCTTCGCTGGCTGCGGTGCCTGAGGCGATGGACTTCGATGTGACTTCCACCGGCCCATCGCTCAATGTGCCGACGGACATGGATTTCGATATCACTTCAACCAGCCCTTCAATGCCGGCGGCTACCGGAGAGAAGGAAACCGCGCTACCCAATCTGGACGACCTGATTTTTGACATTACCTCCACCCATCCATCCATGCCGGCGGCGCAGCCGGAGGCCAGCAAGCCGGCAAAAGCTGCGCAAGCCGACGATGGCGGCATGGAGTTCACGCTGGACTTCCCGATTGAGGATATAACCGGGAAGCCTGCTTCCGTGGCGCAACCTGTCGAGGTCGGTTTGGCAGGTATCAGCCTGAACCTGGGCGATGTCGGAACGCCAAGTGAACCGGTGCCGGAAGTCAAGGATGAGCATTGGCATGAGGTTGCCACCAAACTCGATCTGGCCAAGGCCTATCAGGAAATGGGTGATGCGACTGGCGCGCGTGAAATCCTTGACGAGGTCTTGCGCGAGGGCGATAAGGGTCAGCGCGAGGCAGCGCAGTCCATGCTCGACCAGCTCGGTTAATCATGGCTTTGTGATGACGGCAGCCCGGTACCGGGCTGCCGTTTTCTTTAGAAGCTCCCATTGGGGAGTAATCGATGTGAAGTTCCATCCCGCTGCGCAAATCATGACTTGGTGCCTGCTGGTTGCTGCCATACAGGTATTAGTGTCCGGCATATTAATAATTATCGCCGGTTTGGTGCTGCTGTGCGCATTCGCCGTTTCCAGGCACAAATTCATGCAGCTGGTGCGCCGCACCCGCTGGATCATGCTGTCGCTATTGCTGATCTACGCCTACAGCACACCCGGACAAGC
This sequence comes from Gallionella sp., assembly GCA_035720625.1. GTDB lineage: Bacteria > Pseudomonadota > Gammaproteobacteria > Burkholderiales > Gallionellaceae > Gallionella. Next base: position 31,815 of record DASTNS010000066.1, read on the forward strand.
GCTGTCGGACGCGCTTGGCATGTTCGGCCCGACCCGTGAAGGGCTGACTGATGGCGTGCTGCAACTGACCCGCTTGCTGGTTGCGCTGGCCGGATTGGCGATACTGCTGGATCGCCTGCATCGCCAACAGTTGATCTCCGGGCTTTACACCCTGTTTGCGCCATTGCAATGGCTGGGGCTGTCGCGCGAACGGCTCGCGGTGCGGCTGGCTTTGACCCTGCACTATGCCGAGGCGGCGATGCTGCGCGAGACGCATCATTGGCAAAATGCGTTGCGCAGCCTGTTTGAGCCGCATGGCGAGGCCGCCCGGCACATGGAATTGCCGCTATACCGTTTTGCTGTGGCAGATGCCTTGTTATTGATTGTTGCGTCGCTGATATTGTGGCTGGCGATAAGATGAGGATCGCACCATGAGAATCGCGCTATGAGGATAGCAATGGGCGTCGAATACGATGGCCGCCCGTTTTGCGGCTGGCAGAGTCAGGCGGACGGGAACACCGTGCAGGACACGCTGCAGCGCGCGTTGGGCCAGATTGCCGGCGAGCCGATTTCAGTCATCGCGGCGGGACGCACCGACACCGGCGTGCATGCGCTGGAGCAGGTGGTGCATTTCGATACCCGGGCCGAACGTCCGCTGACTGCGTGGGTGCGCGGCGCGAATGCTTTGCTGCCAGATAGCATCGCGGTGCGCTGGGCGCATCCGGTGCCAGATGAATTCCATGCGCGCTTTTCCGCACATGGACGCAGCTACCGCTATCTGCTGATCAACCGCCCGGTGCGCAGCGCCATCCATGCCGGCAAGGCCGGCTGGTTCCACTTGCCGCTGGATATCGCGGCGATGCAGGCCGCCGCGCAATACTTGCTGGGTGAACATGACTTCAGCGCGTTCCGCGCGTCCGAATGCCAAGCCAAATCGCCGATCAAAAACCTGCGCCAACTGGACATCCGCAGGCAGGGCGAAATGCTAATCTTCGATGTAAGCGCCGACGCGTTCTTGCACCATATGGTGCGCAATATCGTCGGCTGCCTGGTGTATATCGGCAAAGGAAAATACTCGCCAGATTGGCTGGCAGAAATATTGGGCGGACGCGAGCGCCGTTTCGCCGCGCCGACCTTCACGCCAGATGGCTTATACTTGCGCCGCATTCAATACGAAGCCAAATGGGGGCTGCCGCAAATGGATAATGAAACAATGCCGGGAGAATTGCTGTGACGCGCATCAAGATCTGCGGCATCACCCGCGCGGAAGATGCGCAGATCGCCGTACGCAGCGGCGCGGATGCGATCGGGCTGGTGTTCTACGAGCGCAGCCCGCGCCATGTGAGCATCGCACAGGCCGCGCAACTGGTGGCCGCACTGCCGCCGTTCATTTCTACGGTGGGCCTGTTCGTCGATGCCGAAGCCGCCTTCGTGCGCGAGGTGCTGGCCGCAGTGCCGCTCGACCTGCTGCAATTCCACGGCGACGAGACACCGGAATATTGCGCGCAGTTCGCCCGGCCCTACATCAAGGCGATCCGCGTCAAGGCCGGGGTGGATTTGCTACAATGCGCGTTCGATTTTTGCAGCGCCAAGGGCTTGTTGCTCGACGCGCATGTGGAAGGCATACCGGGAGGCACCGGAGCGACTTTCGACTGGGCATTGATACCAAAGCAGATGCCATTGCCAGTGATATTGTCCGGCGGGCTGGATGCGGAAAACGTCGCGGCGGCGATCGAACGAGTGCGGCCCTACGCGGTGGACGTGTCGAGCGGCGTGGAGGCGAGCAAGGGAATCAATACCCTGAAGGGCATAAAGGACGCGGCGAGGATCGCCCGCTTCATACAAGAGGTTAAACAGATAGATGTACGACTACCCGGATAAGAACGGCCACTTCGGCCCGTACGGCGGCATTTATGTCGCCGAGACCCTGATGGGTGCGCTGGACGAGCTGAACCAGGCCTACGAGAAATACCGCCACGACCCGGAATTCATCGCCGAACTGGATGCCGACCTCAAGCACTATGTGGGGCGCCCCAGCCCGATCTATCACGCAAAGCACCTCTCGGCGCACTTTGGTGGCGCGCAGATCTACCTGAAGCGCGAAGACCTGAACCACACCGGCGCGCACAAGGTGAACAACACCATCGGTCAGGCACTCCTCGCCAAGCGCATGGGCAAAAAGCGCGTGATCGCCGAGACCGGCGCGGGGCAGCACGGCGTGGCGACCGCGACCGTCGCGGCGCGCTACGGCATGGAGTGCATAGTGTACATGGGCGCGGAAGACGTGCAGCGCCAGTCGCCGAATGTGTTCCGCATGAAGCTGCTCGGCGCGACGGTCGTGCCGGTGGAGAGCGGCTCAAAGACGCTCAAGGACGCGCTTAACGAGGCGATGCGCGACTGGGTAACCAACATCGAGAACACCTTCTACATCATCGGCACGGTGGCCGGGCCGCATCCCTATCCGATGATGGTGCGCGATTTCAACGCCATCGTCAGCAAGGAATGCGTGGTGCAAATGCCGGAACTGGCATGCCGCCAACCGGATGCGGTGATCGCCTGCGTTGGCGGCGGCTCCAATGCGATGGGCGTGTTCTACCACTACATCGACATGCCCGGCGTGAAGCTGATCGGCGTGGAAGCGGGCGGGCGCGGCGTCAGCAGCGGCGAGCATGCCGCGCCGCTGACCACCAACAGCCCGGTCGGTGTGCTGCACGGCAACAAGACCTATCTGATGCAGGATGCGGACGGTCAGATCATCGAGACGCATTCCATTTCGGCGGGGCTGGATTATCCCGGTGTCGGCCCAGAACATGCGTGGCTGAAGGACAGCGGGCGCGCCGAATATGTTGCGATCGACGATGACGAGGCGTTGCGCGCCTTCCATGACCTGTGCCACTTCGAGGGCATCATCCCGGCGCTGGAATCCAGCCACGCCTTGGCGCACGCGATGAAGATCGCGCCGACCATGGGCAAGGACAAAGTGCTGCTGGTCAACCTGTCCGGGCGTGGCGACAAGGACATCAATACGGTGGCTAAATTAGCGGGGATTACGCTATGAGCCGCATCCAGACTACTTTCGACAAGCTTAAGCAACATAAGCGCAAGGCGCTGATCCCGTTCTTCACGGCGGGCGATCCGAATCCGGCGCTCACCGTGCCGCTGCTGCACGCGCTGGTGGAAGCGGGCGCGGACGTCATCGAACTCGGCGTGCCGTTCTCCGACCCGATGGCGGATGGCCCGACCATCCAGCGCGCTTCCGAGCGTGCGCTCAAGCACCACGTCGGCCTGCATCACGTGCTGGACATGGTCGCCGAATTCCGCCGCAGCAACAGCGGCACACCCATCGTGCTGATGGGCTACGGCAATCCGGTCGAGGCGATGGGCTGGGAGACCTTTGCGCAGCGTTGCGCCGAGGCGGGTGTGGATGGTGTGCTGACCGTCGACTTTCCGCCGGAAGAAAGCCATGAGGCGTTCGCCCACCTGACCAAGCACGGCATCGATCCGATCTTCCTGCTCGCGCCGACCAGCACCGATGCGCGCGTGGAACGCGTCGCCAAGCAGGCGCGCGGCTATGTGTATTACGTGTCGCTGAAGGGCGTGACCGGCGCGGGGCATCTGGACCTGGCCGCCATCGAGCAGAAGATCCCGCAACTGCGCAAGCATATCCAGTTGCCGATCGGTATCGGCTTCGGCATCCGCGATGCCGCGACCGCGATGGCGGTGGCGAAGCTGTGCGACGGCGTCGTGGTGGGCAGCCGCATCGTCCAGGAAATCGAAAATTCGACCGAACAGAATGTCATCGCCAATGTGAGCAAATTAGTCAAAGAACTGAGACAGGCCGTGGATCAGGCCTGAAAAAATAATGTAGGTTGGGTTAGCGGTTTCATCGCGTAACCCAACATTGCAAACGTTGGGTAGCTTTGCATAGCCATCTGACTAGGCTGTCAAAAAACGACAACCAAGTCATTGGTTAACGCTACGCTAACCCAACCTACGACAGGCCGCCGACCAGGCCTAAGGAGAAAAGAGCATGAGCTGGTTTCAGAAATTATTGCCGCCCAAGATCAAGCGCCGCGAGAGCGAGGCGAAGAAGAGCGTGCCGGAAGGCCTGTGGTACAAATGCCCGAACTGCCAGACGGTGCTGTACCACTCCGACCTAGAGAAGAACCAGAGCGTCTGCCCGAAATGCCATCACCATCACCGCATCGGCGCGCGCACCCGGCTGGATTTGCTGCTCGACGGCGAGGGCCGCTTCGAGATCGGAGCGGAAGTATTGCCGATCGACACACTCAAGTTCAAGGATAGCCGGAAGTATTCGGAACGCCTCGTCGCGGCCAGGAAGAGCACCGATGAGGAAGACGCGCTGGTGGTGATGCAGGGCAGCATCCATGCGGTGCCGGTGGTGGTTGCCGCATTCGAATTCGACTTCATGGGCGGCTCGATGGGCTCGGTGGTCGGCGAACGCTTCGTGCGCGGCGTGCAAGTCGCGCTGGAGCAGCAATGCCCGTTCATCTGCTTCGCCGCGAGCGGCGGCGCGCGCATGCAGGAAGGCCTGCTGTCGCTGATGCAGATGTCCAAGACCTGCGCCGCGCTGACGCAACTTAGCCAGGCGCAACTGCCGTTCATATCGGTGTTGACCGACCCGACCATGGGCGGCGTGTCCGCGAGCTTCGCCTTCATGGGCGACGTGGTGCTCGCCGAACCCGGCGCGCTGATCGGTTTCGCCGGTGCGCGCGTGATCCAGCAGACCGTGCGCGAGACGTTACCGGAAGGCTTCCAGCGCGCGGAATTCCTTCTCGAGCACGGTGCGGTGGACATGATCGTCGACCGGCGCGAGATGCGCAATCAACTGGCGACGCTGATCACCTTGCTGACCAAGCAGGCACCGGTGGCGGAGATCGAAGCTGCCTAGTTTATGTCATGAGTGTCGAGGAAGAGAAATCTGTAATAGACCAAAATCCGTTCATATGGAACGAGCTGGTTACTTCCGACCAGAAGAGCAGCGGTGCATTCTTCAGTCAGCTATTCGGATGGTCACGCAAGGAAGTTGATGCAGGACCATTTGGTATCTATACACTGTTTCAGAGGAATGGGCGAGATGTAGCCGGGATGATGAATCCAACACCTGATACTCCGAGAAACGGGTCGTTCTGGCATCCATATATCGCAGTAGAAGATATCGAACTTTGCGCTAAGCGTGTTCCTTCTCTTGGCGGAAGCGTCATCGTGCCTCCACGGGATGTCCCGGACGTTGGCAAGGTTTGTGTTGTGGCAGACCCGACCGGAGCCATCGCACACTTAATGCAACCGTTGGAGCGAGCGTAAAGTGGGCAAGTTGCCCAACACCCTGGCCGAATGGCTTGCTTACCTCGAATCTCTGCACCCCAAGACCATCGCGCTCGGCCTGGAGCGCGTCGTGCAAGTCAAGCAGCGGCTGAATCTCAATCCCGATTTTTCAATCATCACGGTCGGCGGCACCAATGGCAAGGGTTCGGTGTGCGCGATGCTGGAGAGTATGCTGTACGCCGCCGGGTACCGCGTCGGCTGTTATACCTCGCCGCATCTGCTGCATTACAACGAGCGCGTGCGCATCGCCAAACGGCAGGCGAGCGATGTGGAGTTGTGCACTGCCTTTGAAAAGATTGAGCAGGCGCGTGGCGATATTTCGTTGACATATTTTGAGTTTGGCACGCTGGCTGCGATGCAGTGTTTCATCGAGCACAGGGTGGATGTCGCGATCCTCGAGGTGGGGCTGGGCGGCAGGCTGGATGCAGTGAACGTGTTCGACGGCGACTGCGCGGTGGTGACCAGCGTGGACATTGACCACACCGATTATCTCGGCGAGACGCGCGAGCAGATTGCGTTCGAGAAGGCGGGCATCTTCCGCAAAGGCAAGGTGGCGATCTGTGCGGATGCGAAAGTGCCGCAGGCGATCCGGGAGCACGCGCGGCAAGTTGGCGCAGAGCTGTGGTGCACCGGCAAAGAATTCGGCTTTACAGAAAATTTTCTTCCCTCTCCCGCAGGCGGGAGAGGGATTGAGGGTGAGGGCAGTGGCAACAAAGTACACACTATTTCCGTAGCACAGCCCCTCTCCCCAACCCCTCTCCCGCCTGCGGGAGAGGGGCTTTTGAAGGCACAGTGGGACTACCGCAGCTTGATCGGCACACGCAATGCGCTGCCATATCCGGCGTTGCGTGGCGCGTTCCAGTTGCACAATGCCAGCGCGGCATTGGCGGCATTGGATGCGCTGAAGGAGTGCTTGCCAGTGAGCATGGAGGCGGTGCGGCGCGGGCTGGTCGAGGTGCAGCTCGCCGGGCGCTTCCAGTTCGTGCCGGGCCGGCCGCAGTTGATCCTGGATGTGGCGCACAACCCGCATGCGGCGCGTTCGCTGGCGCAGAATCTTTCCGGCCTACCGCCATGCCCGCACACTTGGGCGGTGTTCGCGATGCTCAGGGACAAGGACATCGCGGGGGTGGCGGCGGCACTCGATCCGCTCATCGACACGTGGCTGGTGGCGGGCATAGATGCGCCGCGCGGCGCGACCGCAGCGGAGCTGGCGCAAGCGCTGCAAGATGCGGGTGTGCGCGGTGCGATTCAAATCTTTGGGGATATCGCCGCAGCATTGCGTCATGCCTATAATGCGGCAGGCGAAAATGATAGAATTGCGGCCTTCGGATCGTTCTATACCGTGGCGGAAGTGATGGCCGAAAAAGGACTAAAATTTTGAGGCTTGCTAAGGGCTCCACAAAGAATGGCAAAACAACTGACAGACGATGAGCTGAACCTGAGGCGCAAGGCACGCCGCCGCCTGATCGGGGCAATCGCGCTCACG
>DASTNS010000067.1:0-2721 GCA_035720625.1 Gallionella sp.
CGGAGATGCGCGAATTCGCCGAAGCCGAGATCAAGCAGGGGCAGGAACGTCTGGCGCAACTCGCTGGCGAGTTGCAGGTGCTGCTGCTGCCCAAGGACCCCAACGACGAGCGCAGCGTATTCCTGGAAGTGCGTGCCGGCACCGGTGGCGACGAGGCAGCGCTGTTCGCGGGCGACCTGTTCCGCATGTACACCCGCTTCGCCGAGCGCAAGCGCTGGCAGGTCGAGGTGATTTCGGAGAGCCCCGGCGAAATGGGCGGCTACAAGGAAGTCATCGCGCGCATTGCCGGACAGGGAGCGTATTCAGTGCTCAAATTCGAATCCGGCGCGCATCGCGTGCAGCGCGTGCCCGCCACCGAGACGCAGGGGCGCGTGCACACCTCGGCGTGCACCGTCGCCATCCTGCCGGAAGCGGACGAGGTCGACGACGTGGTGCTCAATCCCGCCGACCTGCGCATCGACACGTTCCGCGCCTCGGGCGCGGGCGGCCAGCACATCAACAAGACCGATTCCGCGGTGCGCATCACGCACCTCCCGACCGGTACCGTGGTCGAGTGCCAGGACGGCCGTTCGCAGCACCAGAACAAGGCACAGGCGATGCGTGTGCTCGCGGCGCGCATCAAGGGCAAACAGGAGCAGGAGGCGCACAGCAAGATCGCCGCCGAACGCAAGTCGCTGGTCGGCAGCGGCGACCGCTCGGAGCGCATCCGCACCTACAACTTCCCGCAGGGGCGCGTCACCGACCACCGCATCAACCTCACGCTGTACAAGATGGACGCGATCATGGACGGCGACATCGGCGAACTCACCGGCGCGCTGATGGCCGAGCATCAGGCCGAACAGCTCGCCGCGATGGCGGAAGACGTGCTGTAGGTCGGGTTTTAACCCGACATGTCGTCCAAAGAACGACCTGCTATTTCTGCATAATGCCGGCATGAGTTCATCCATCCATGACATCCTGCGCAACGACAGCAAGCGACTGAAAGCCGCGCTGAACCTGGATGCCGGCAGCGCGCGCATCGAGGTGCAATGCCTGCTGCAGGCGGTGTTGCGAGTGAATCGCGCCTGGCTGCTATCCCATCCGGAACAAATCCTCGACGCTGAACAGCAGGTGCGCTACACGGCGCTGTTCGAGCGGCGCCTGCGCGGCGAACCGCTCGCCTATCTCCTCGGCGAGCGCGAGTTTTACGGGCTGAATTTCAAGGTGACGCCTGCGACCCTGATCCCGCGACCCGATACCGAGCTGCTGGTGGAACTATCGCTGCAGCGCATCCCGCAACCCTCACCCCAACCCTCTCCCGCCTGCGGGAGAGGAGGTTTATTTCGTGTGCTCGACCTCGGCACCGGCAGCGGCGCGATCGCGCTCTCCATCGCCCATGCGCGGCCGGAAGCGGCAGTGACGGCGGTGGATGCATCGCCAGAGGCATTGGACGTGGCGCGGGAAAATGCGCAGCGTCTGAACATCAGCAACGTGCGCCTGCTGCACAGCGACTGGTTCTCCGCGCTGGCGGGCGAGCACTTCGATCTCATCGTCTCGAACCCTCCGTACATCGCCACCGGCGACGCGCATCTGGGACAGGGCGACCTGCGCTTCGAGCCGCGCGCCGCGCTGGCTTCCGGCGCGGACGGTCTGGACGATATCCGCCGCATCGTCGCGGGCGCAAAGGAGCATCTCCATGCCGGCGGCTGGCTGCTGTTCGAGCACGGCTACGATCAGGCCGGACGCGCGCGCGAACTGCTCAGTGCGGCGGGTTACACCGGGGTATTTTCGGCGCGCGACTTGGCGGGCATCGAGAGGGTGAGCGGCGGCACGATTCCCTGAGAAGCTGCCTTAAAAATTGCTGTGAAGGGTGTCTGCGGCGTTGCGCGGCACTCGCAATCCTCATGTACTCCTGTGTACATTCCGGTTGCTGCGTTCCGTGCGCCTTGCATCCATCCCTCCTCGCGAATTTTTAAGGCAGCTTCTGACTGTTTGTCAGCCCCCTGCCTTTCCGGCATAATTCGCCCTGCCGTTCAGACCAATGGGAGAGTGTGTCGGCCAGCACCGTTTCACGGACTGGGACACCGCCGAAGGCGCAACACCCGCAACCGCTCAGGTACAAGGAACCATTGGCGCAGGCAAATCTGGAGAGCGTCAGAATCAGTTATTAGTTGCCAGACGTTAGTCGCTAGTTGAAGCAAGACCCGCAAAGCGGACATCGCCAACTAATGACTAGAGACTAGCTACTAACGACTAATGACTGACCACCGAAGGGGCACGCGACGCGAGTTGCAATCTCTCAGGTACCAAGGACAGATGGGGCGCAGCAGATTTCTGCTGCGCCTTTTTTCATTTTTGGAAAGCCGATATGACATTAAAACAAACCCCGCTCAACGCGGCACACCGCGCGATGGGCGCGAAGATGGTCGATTTCGGCGGCTGGGACATGCCGGTGAACTACGGCTCGCAGATCGACGAGCACCACCGGGTGCGCAATGATTGCGGCATGTTCGATGTGTCGCACATGCGCGTGGTGGATGCGAAGGGCGCCGGCGTGCGCGCCTTCCTGCGCTACCTGCTGGCAAACAATGCCGACAAGCTGACCCTGCCCGGCAAGGCGCTGTATTCCTGCATGCTCAATCCGAACGGCGGCGTGATCGACGACCTGATCGTGTATTTCTTCAGCCCCGGGCGCTACCGCATCGTGGTGAACGCCGGCACCGCGGACAAGGACATCGCCTG
>DASTNS010000068.1:0-38733 GCA_035720625.1 Gallionella sp.
TAATCCCCCCTGAAATTAGCGTGAGTTAGAAGTAGAATTTTCTCACTAAGAAATGGAGGAAGTTTTACATGAAGCAATCACGTTTTTCAGATAGCCAGATCATAGCCATACTCAAACAAGCCGAGGGTGGCAGCCCGGTTCTGGAACTCTGCCGGGAACACGGCATCAGTTCCGCCACGTTTTACAAGTGGCGCAGCAAATTCGGCGGCATGGATGCCTCCCTGATGTCCCGGCTCAAAGAACTCATTCCAGCCAGATAAACGTACCCATGCGTCCGGTCGCGCCGTCGCGGCGGTAAGAAAAAAACTTCTCACGCTCACGGTAGGTACAGTGGCCGCCACCGTAAATTTGCGTGATACCCAGCGTATTGAGGCGCAATCGTGCCAATGCGTAGATGTTGGCAAACCATTTGCCGGGTTGTCCAGGGATGAACGCCGATGCGGCTTGCGGTTGCACGGCGACAAAAGCGGTGCGCACTTCGTCGCCCACTTCGAAAGCCTCCTGGCTGATCGCCGGTCCCAGCCACGCCATCAGGCTTTGCGGCGCAACGCCCATCGCCAGCACGGCAGCTTCGATCACTCCCGCCGCCAGGCCTTTCCATCCGGCGTGCACCGCACCGGCCACGCTGCCCTGCGCATCGCATAGCAATACCGGCAGGCAATCGGCGGTCATCACCACGCACACCGAACCGCGATGCCGCGCGACGCAGGCGTCGGCCTGAGGCAGATAAGAGGCATGGCCGGCGTCGGCGACCCTCGTGCCATGCACCTGCTTCAGCCACACCGGTTCGCTGGGGAGCAGATGGTTGAGCAACTCGCGGTTGCACACTACCGTCAGCGGGTTGTCACCGACATGCTCGCCGAGGTTCAGGCTGTCGTAAGGCGCATCGCTCACGCCGCCCCGGCGGGTGGTCTGCAACGCCCTGACATTGGGTGGCGCAGGCCAGTCTGGAACAATCAAATGCTCAGTCAGTATCATGGCTCACCTCGCGTATTTGCCGTAGAAGTCCCGTCATATCCTCGGGCAGCGGCGCGTGCCATTCCATCTCCTTGCCGCTATCCGGATGTTCCAGTGCCAGGCGCGTGGCGTGCAAGGCTTGGCGCGAAAAGCCGTGCAGCAAGCTGCGCAGTTGCGGCGCACATTTTTGCGCGCCTCTCAGATACACACGATCGCCCACCAGCGGATGGCCGATGGATGCCAGATGCACGCGGATCTGGTGGGTGCGCCCGGTTTCCAAGCGGCAGCGCAGCAAGGTGCAGCTGGGGAATTTTTCTTCGATCTGATAATGCGTGGTGGCAGGCTTGCCGGTTTCCAACGCTGCCATCTTGACGCGCTGGGTGGGATGGCGGCCTATCGGCGTGTCCACTGTCCCGCCATGGCGCACCTCGCCCCACACCAGCGCCAGATATTCGCGCCTGACGCTGCGTGCCTGCAATTGCCGCACCAGCGCGGTTTGTGCAGTCAATGTCTTGGCGACTACCAGCAGGCCGCTGGTATCCTTGTCGAGGCGATGCACGATGCCGGCGCGCGGCACGCCTTCCAGCTGCGGGGCGTGGTGCAGCAGCGCATTCAACAGCGTACCTTCCCAGTTGCCGCTGCCGGGATGCACCACCAGCCCGGCAGGCTTGTTAATCACCAGCAGCGCATTGTCTTCATGCACGATATCGAGTGCAATATCTTCGGCCTGATGCGGCTGCTCGGCAGGATGCGGTTGCGGTTGTACGACGATGGTTTCACCGCCCCATACTTTCTGTTTTGCGGCAACGGCAGCCCCATTCAGGCTGGCCTGCCCCGCCGCAATCCATTCCTGCAAGCGGCTGCGCGAATACTCCGGCAAAAGTTTCGCCAGTACCTGATCGAAACGCATACCCGCACAATCATTAGGCACAATGAAGGCCTGCGAGCCGGGGGCGGCTGCGCTATAATCGCGCAAATTTTTTCCGGATTCAGTCATGCGCCATAGTTTAGCCTTATTCCTGCTGCTTACGTTAACCGCTTGTAGCATATTCGAACCGTTGCCGACTGGCTCCGCGCCAGTCAGGCAGATGCCCGTCGAGGAAATATACAACCAGGCCAAGAGCGAATTGAACGACGAAAACTACGAGTCGGCCATCAAATTGTATGAAACGCTGCAATCGCGTTACCCCTACGGACGCTATGCGCAGCAGGCGCTGCTGGAAATGGCTTATGCCTATTACCGCCAGGGTGAAGCGGAATCGGCTGTTTCCTCCGTCGACCGCTTCATCAAGCAATACCCCAACAACCCGCATGTGGATTACGCCTATTACGTAAAAGGCCTGGCCAACTTCCATGGCGAGGTCAGCATCCTCCAGTCGGCAGGAGGGCAAGACCCTACCGAACGTGACCCGAAGGCCGCACAGGATTCGTTTGCCGCCTTCAAGGATCTGGTAACGCGCTTCCCCAACAGCAAATACACGCCCGACTCCAGGTTGCGCATGCAATATCTGGTGAACATGCTGGCCAAACATGAATTGCATGTCGCCGGCTATTACTTGCGCCGTGGCGCGCATATCGCCGCAGTCAACCGCGCGCAGGGAATCTTGACGCAATACCCGAACAGCCCCTCAACGCGCGACGCGCTGGAAATTCTGGTGCAAGCCTATGACGCGATGGGCATGACCGATCTGCGCGACGATGCCCGGCGCGTGCTGGCGAAAAACAGCGGCGCACCTGTTTCACCCGCCGGCGATGAAATCCCTGCCGGCGGAGCCAAGTCAGGGAAATCCTGGTGGCAATTCTGGAAATAAACTTCTGCTCGTCCTGTGGTGCGGCGGTCGAACTGCGCTGCCCGGACGACGACAACCGCCCACGCCACATCTGTATTGCCTGCGGTGCGATCCATTACCAGAACCCCAAGATGGTGATCGGCTCGATACCGGAATGGGAGGGCAAAATCCTGCTGTGCCGCCGCGCCATTGAGCCGCGTCATGGATTGTGGACATTGCCCGGCGGCTTCATGGAAAACGGCGAAACCACGGCTGGGGCGGCGATCCGCGAGACATTGGAAGAAGCCAACGCGCGTATCGCGATTGAAGATTTATATTCGATGTACAGCCTGCCTTATATTAACCAGGTACACCTGCTGTTCCGCGCCAGGCTGCTTGATACGGATTTCGCCCCTGGCCAAGAAAGCCTGGAGGTCAGGCTCTTTGCCGAAGCGGAAATCCCATGGGATGAAATCGCCTTCCGCCCGGTCAAATTCAGCCTGGAGCATTATTTTACGGACCGCCGAGAAGGGTACTTCGGCTTCCATATGGGTGAGATAGCTGCCCCCACAGGCGCCAAGAAGCCGTCTCAATGAATATTATGGGATGCGTTGCACTTCACAGCGCAGCCGTTTTTGGTTAGGATGCCGTTCGAAACTCAGCAATCCATCCCGACACGCCGCGTATTGCATTACCGATCAACCCTTATTCAAAGCGAGACCTAAACCATGAGTGAACACATACAATACGTTTCCGATGCCACTTTTGATGCCAAAGTGTTGCAGTCTCCCCTGCCTGTGCTGGTGGATTACTGGGCCGAGTGGTGCGGCCCATGCCGCATGATCGCACCTATTCTGGACGAAATCGCCAAGGAATATGCCGGTCGCCTGAGCGTCGCCAAGCTGAACGTGGATGAAAACCAGCAAACCCCGCAGAAATTCGGCATTCGCGGTATCCCGACCCTGATGCTGTTCAAAAATGGCAACATCGAAGCCACCAAAGTCGGCGCATTGTCGAAATCCCAATTGGCGGCTTTTATTGACAGCCACATCTAAAGCGTTTACTGTCGCACCCGCATCGCCTTCCTGTTTCGTCTCCGGCAACAAAAAAATACTAAACGAATACGTTCCAGGCCATGCGGGCGGTTATCTTCCACCCGACAAAACCCCTTATCTCTTTTCGTTCTTCTCATATTCATTTTCGCATTGCTATGCACCTATCCGACATAAAAACCAAACACGTCACCGAACTCGTTGAAATGGCTGCGGCCAACCAAATCGAAAACGCCAACCGAATGCGCAAACAGGACCTGATTTTCGCCCTGCTGAAAAGCCAGGCGAAAAAAGGTGAAAGTATTTTCGGTGATGGCACACTGGAAATCCTGCCGGATGGCTTCGGTTTCCTGCGCTCCCCGGACACTTCATATCTGGCAGGTCCAGATGATATATACGTCAGCCCAAGCCAGATCCGCCGTTTCAACCTGCACACCGGCGACTCGATCGATGGTGAGATACGCACCCCCAAAGACGGCGAGCGTTATGTCGCGCTGGTGAAAGTGGACAATGTCAACGGCGAATCGCCCGAAAATGCCAAGAACAAGATACTGTTTGAAAACCTGACCCCGCTATTCCCGACCGAACCGCTGATACTGGAGCGCGATATACGCGCCGAAGAGAACATCACCGGGCGCATCATCGATATCGTCGCGCCGATCGGCAAGGGGCAGCGCGGCCTGCTGGTGGCCTCGCCGAAATCCGGCAAGACCGTGATGCTGCAACATATCGCACATTCCATCTCGTCGAACAATCCCGATGCCGTGCTGATCGTATTGCTGATCGACGAGCGCCCGGAAGAAGTGACCGAGATGACCCGCACCGTGCGCGGCGAAGTGGTTGCCTCCACCTTCGACGAGCCGGCCAGCCGCCATGTGCAGGTTGCAGAGATGGTGCTGGAAAAGGCCAAACGCCTGGTCGAACATAAGAAGGATGTCATCATCCTGCTCGACTCCATCACCCGCCTCGCGCGCGCTTACAACACCGTGGTTCCCTCTTCCGGCAAGGTGTTGACCGGCGGCGTGGACGCCAATGCGCTACATCGTCCCAAGCGTTTCTTCGGCGCGGCGCGCAACATCGAGGAAGGCGGCTCGCTGACCATCATCGCCACCGCGCTGGTGGATACCGGCTCGCGCATGGACGACGTGATCTACGAAGAATTCAAGGGAACCGGCAACATGGAAATCCACTTGGATCGCCGCATGGCCGAGAAGCGCATCTATCCGGCGATCAACGTGAACCGCTCCGGCACGCGCAAGGAAGAACTACTGATCAAACCGGATATCCTGCAGCGGATATGGCTGCTGCGCAAACTGCTTTATCCGATGGACGAACTGGAGGCGATGGAATTCCTGCTCGACAAGATCAAGGCGACCAAAAACAATGCGGAGTTCTTTGACTCCATGAGGCGTTAAAAAGGATTTTGACGGGTGCGGATATTTAGGTATAATTCGCGCCTTCGCGAAATCCGCAATTAATCGAGGTTGTTATGTATGCAGTCATCAAAACCGGCGGGAAGCAATACCGTGTTTCTTCCGGCGAAACCCTGAAAATCGAAACCATCCCCGGCGATGTGGGCAGTGCCCTTGTGCTGGACAAGGTGTTGATGGTGGCCGACGGCGACAAGCTGTCCGTGGGCAAGCCTTTGCTGACCGGCGCTTCCGTGCAGGCGACCATCGTGTCGCACGGCCGCGGCGACAAGGTGCATATTTTCAAGATGCGCCGCCGCAAGCACTACCGCAAGTCGCAAGGTCATCGTCAAAATTACACCGAAATCCGCATCGACGGCATTTCCGCATAATTCTTGTAAGGAGCAGATAGCATGGCATCAAAAAAAGGCGGCGGCAGTACCAGTAACGGACGCGACTCACACTCAAAACGACTGGGCGTGAAGAGCTACGGTGGCGAACTGATCAATGCGGGCAGCATCATCGTGCGCCAGCGCGGTACCGAGTTTCACCCCGGCGAAAACGTCGGCATGGGCAAGGATCACACGCTGTTTGCCAAGATCACCGGCAAGGTCGTATTTGCCATCAAGGGCGCGCAAAAGCGTAGAACAGTTTCCATCGTCGCCGCGTAAGCCGCGTCGTTCGAAACGAATCAGCCCTATCGCAAGGTAGGGCTTTTTTATTTGTGGTGTACACGACATGAAGTTTATCGACGAATCCAGGATCGAAGTCTTTGCCGGCAAGGGCGGCAATGGCGCGGCCAGCTTTCGCCGCGAAAAATACATCGAGAAAGGCGGGCCGGATGGCGGTGATGGTGGGCGCGGCGGCAGCGTGTACGCGCTGGCGGATCGCAATATCAATACATTGGTGGATTTCCGCTTCACCCGCACCCATCGCGCCAAGAACGGCGAACCGGGGCGCGGCTCGGACTGCTACGGCAAGGGCGCGGATGATGTCGTGCTGCGCATGCCGGTCGGAACGGTGATTACCGACATCAACAGCGGCGAAGTCATCGCCGATCTCACCCATGATGGCGAAAAGGCCTTGCTGGCAAAAGGCGGCAAGGGCGGCTTGGGCAACCTGCATTTCAAGTCGAGCACCAATCGCGCGCCGCGCCAGTGCACGCCGGGCGAACCCGGCGAGGAACGCGAATTACAGCTCGAGTTGAAGGTGCTCGCCGATGTCGGACTGCTCGGCATGCCGAACGCCGGAAAATCCACTTTCATCCGCGCCGTTTCGGCGGCGCGCCCCAAGGTGGCCGATTACCCATTTACTACGCTGCATCCTAATCTGGGTGTAGTGCGCGTATCGCATGAAAAGAGTTTCGTCATCGCCGACATTCCCGGCCTGATCGAAGGTGCGGCGGAAGGCGCCGGACTGGGGCATCAATTCCTGCGCCATCTGGCTCGCACCCGCTTGCTGCTGCATCTGGTGGACATTGCGCCGATGTATGAGGGAACCGATCCGGTTGCCGAAGCGCGCGCTATACTTAACGAACTGAAAAAATATGACCAATTGCTTTATGAAAAACCGCGCTGGCTGGTACTGAACAAACTGGATCTACTGGAAGATCGCGATGAAAAAATAGCCGCCTTCCTCAAACAATTCTCCGATTTTGACCGCCACTTTGCCATTTCGGCAATCAACGGCGAGGGCTGCAAGGAATTGACCTACGCGATCATGGAGCACTTGCAGGGGATGGCCGCTCAGGAACAGCAAGCCATCGCAAACGGTGCGCAGGAAACCGACGCAGATACTATTTAACAACATCATGAAAACCGTACTAGCCCAATGCAAGCGCATTGTCGTCAAAGTAGGCAGCAGTCTGGTAACAAACCAGGGCGCGGGGCTGGACCTTGACGCGCTGGGTAACTGGGCACGGCAGATTGCCGCGCTCAACGCTGCTGGCCGCGAGGTGGTGCTGGTATCCTCCGGCGCGATTGCCGAAGGCATGCAACGCCTTGGCTGGCGCACCCGCCCTGCTTCGATACACGATCTGCAGGCCGCTGCCGCAGTCGGGCAGATGGGTCTGGTGCAGGCCTATGAAAGCTGTTTCCGCCAGCACGATTTGCATGCCGCGCAAGTGCTGCTCACCCATGCCGATCTGGCCAACCGCGAACGCTATCTGAATGCGCGCACCACGCTGACTACGCTGCTTTCGTTGCGCGTCATCCCGATCATCAACGAGAACGATACGGTCGTGACGGATGAAATCAAATTCGGCGACAACGACACACTGGGCGCGCTGGTCACCAATCTGATCGATGCCGATGCGCTTATCATCCTCACCGACCAGAGCGGCCTATACACCGCCGACCCGCGCAAATATCCGGGCGCCACGCTGGTCAGCGAAGCGCAAGCCGGCGATGCGCAACTGGAAAGCATGGCGGGCGGCGCAGGCAGCCAGATCGGGCGCGGCGGCATGATCACCAAAGTGCTCGCGGCGAAACGCGCGGCGCGCAGTGGTGCGCATACCGTCATCGCCTCGGGCCATGAGCGCGATGTGCTGTTGCGCCTGATGCAGGGCGAAGCCATCGGCACGCTGCTCACCGCCCCTACCCTCACCCTGGCCGCGCGCAAACAATGGCTGGCTGGCCATTTGCAGGTTGCGGGAAAGCTGGTGCTGGATAGCGGCGCGATCAGGGCGTTGTGCTCCGAAGGCAAGAGCCTGCTGCCGATAGGCGTCAAGAGCGTGTTCGGAGAGTTTGAACGCGGTGCCGTCGTCGCCTGCATCGGCGAAGATGGCGGCGACATCGCGCGCGGCCTGACCAACTACAACGCCGACGAAGCACGGCGCATCGCGCGCCATGCCAGCCAGGAAATCGAAGCCTTGCTCGGCTATGGCGGCGATGAGGAAATCATTCACCGTGACAATCTAGTTTTGTTGTAACACAATAAAATTGGATTGCGGCGCAGGCTCTTGTACCCGGAGGGTGGACGTGAGTACAGCGAACATTAAGCGTAGCGGCGGCCGAAACTACCATCTTCATTTGTCGGAAGAAGGGCACGATAAACGGCGCCCTTACCAGGTTATTGGCCTTTGAATAGAATTCGATTAGCTGCGTGCCGTCATACGGACGCGTGTATTACTGCTCTCCATCCACTTCTTGATGCGGTTGGCATCGCCGATACGGGTACGTTTTCCCCAGGAATCGAGCAACACGATAATCACCGGACGTTGATTGATGGTCGCCTCCATTACCAGACAGCGTCCCGCCTCGCTGATGTAGCCGGTTTTGCTCACGCCGATATCCCATGATGCATTCTTGACTAACGGGTTGGTGTTGACAAACCGTATCTCGCGCCCTCTCCAGCCGTCCACGGAATGTGATGCAGCAGTTGTATATTGATGTATTAAAGTATAGTCGCGTGCTGCCGCCACCATCTTGACCAAATCGTGCGCAGTCGAAACGTTATTGCTGTTTAATCCGGCTGGATCGAGGAAGCGTGTGTTCTGCATCCCAAGCTCACGCGCCTTGTCGTTCATCGCCGAAATCGCCGCGCTGTACCCCCCCGGATAAGTGCGCGCCAAGGCGTTGGCGGCGCGATTTTCCGAAGCCATCAATGCCAGCTTGAGCAGCTCACTGCGTGTCAGCGCCATGCCAACCCGCAGGCGCGAATGCGTTCCTTTAAGCGTATCAATATCCGCCACATCGATGCTGATTTCTTCATTCAAGGGTTGTTGAGCATCCAGCACCACCATCGCCGTCATCAGCTTGGTAATGGATGCTATGGGAGTCTGTGCGTCGGAATTTTTGGTGTACAGCGGACGCTGTGTCTGTTGGTCGTAAATCAGCGCAATCGCGGAATGCAGCTTGGGTGCGGAACTGGTGCTGGATATTGCGCCGGACTGAGCCCGCTCTGGCTTGAATGCAGAGCGATTTGCGCCATATTCTCCCGCATGAGCCACCAGTATTTGTCCGGCCAGCAGACAAATCAGCAGTCTTTTTTTCATGTGCAACCTCCCCTGATCCACTTATTTTTGCGTAGCATACATTAAAATCGATATAAATCAATAGACAGGGTGGATTTTCTCCTCCTGCTTCTGAAGATTCCACATTTGCGCATAGAGCTTGTTCTGCGCCAGCAGTTCGCGATGCGAACCGCGTTCGACAATGCGCCCCTTGTCCATTACCAGTATCTGGTCGGCATCCACCACGGTGGACAAGCGATGCGCGATGATCAGGGTGGTACGATTTTGTGCAATCGCATGCAACTCGGCCTGAATCGCCTTTTCCGATTTTGAGTCTAGCGCGGAAGTCGCTTCGTCGAAAATCAATATTGCCGGGCTTTTCAGAATGGCGCGCGCAATCGCCACGCGTTGCTTCTCGCCGCCGGACAGCTTCAGGCCGCGTTCGCCCACCATAGTCTCATAACCCTGCGGCAACGATTCGATAAAGTCATGAATGTGCGCAGCCTGTGCCGCGGCAATGATTTCTTCATGCGTCGCAGCGGGACGACCATAGGCGATGTTGTAGTAAATCGTATCGTTGAAAAGCACGGTGTCTTGCGGCACGATGCCGATCGCCGCACGCAGGCTGCTTTGCGTCACCGAGCGGATATCCTGGCCGTTGATGAGAATGCGCCCCTGCTGCACATCATAGAAGCGGAACAGCAGGCGCGATAACGTGGATTTTCCCGCCCCGCTCGCCCCGACCACCGCTACGGTGTGCCCCGCCGGAATCGCAAAGCTCACCTCGAACAGTATCTGCCGGTCCGGCGCATAACTGAAACTGACATCCTCGAAGCGCACCTCGGTCTCGCCCACCGACAAAGCCTTTGCATCCGGCGCATCGGCGACTTCGCGATGCTCGCGCAGCAGGCTGAACATTTTTTCCATGTCCGCCAAGGCGTGGCGGATTTCGCGATACACGAAGCCGAGAAAATGCAGCGGCATGTAGAGTTGGATCATGAACACATTGACCAGCACCAGATCCCCCAGCGTCATCGTTCCCTTTACCACTTCGTCGGCGGCCAGCAGCATCAGCGCCGTGATGCCGATGGCAACGATAAAGCTCTGCCCCGCATTCAGGTATGCCAGCGAGGTGGTATTGCGCACCGCCGCAACTTCCCAGCGTTGCATATTTTTGTCATAACGCCGCGCTTCATATTGTTCATTGCCGAAATATTTCACCGTTTCATAATTCAGCAGGCTGTCGATGGCATGGCTGTTCGCCTTGGAATCAAAATCGTTCATCGAGCGGCGCACCACCATACGCCACTCAGTAACGAACAAGGTAAACGCGATATAAATCAGCAGGGTGACGAATGTGATCACCGCGAACCAGATGTTGTATTTACTGAACAGGATTGCGGCCACCAAGCCGATTTCCAGCAAGGTGGGCAGGATGTTGAACAGCATGAAATTCAGCAGGAAACCGATGCCGCGCGTGCCACGTTCGATGTCGCGCGATACCCCGCCGGTCTGCCGGTCGAGATGGAAGCGCAAACTCAGACTGTGCAAATGCTCGAACACCTGCAATGCCACGCGCCGGATCGCGCGCTGCGTCGCCTTGGCGAACACTGCGTCGCGCAGTTCGCCGAATAGCGTACTGAGCAGGCGCAGCACACCATAACCGATAATCAGGAATACCGGCACTGCCAGCGCCGCTTGAGGTTTATCCAGCGCATCGATGATCTCCTTGAGCACCAGCGGCACGGAAACATTGGCGAGCTTGGACAACACCAGCAGGCTCAGCGCAATCACCACGCGCCACTTGAATTCCCAAAGATAAGGCAACAAGGAGCGGATGGTCTGCCAATCGCCGCGGTGATCGTTATGGGCGTCAGAGTGCGTGGAAGGTCGCATGTTGAGGCGGTGAAAATAACTGGGACGCATTATAGCCGCACATAACACGCAAAAACGGGTGGCTCACTCAGGTATCCGCTTACGAACCATGCCTGTGATACCCCACCATACCGGTCAACAAGCGCACAACGCCGTAGCTGAGGCGTGCAATCAGGCGGCCAAAAAAGTTGCGTGTCCCGCCGTATTCGCCGCCGATGCGTGCCGCATCGTTAGCAATCGCGTCCAGCAAACTCGCACGCAACTCGCCGGCAAATCCGGCATCTCGTATGGCGAGATTCGCCTCGCGCGCCAGCAGCAAACTGAACGGATCGATATTGGAGGAACCCACGGTCGCCCACTGCCCATCCACCACGGCAACCTTGGCATGCAGGTAACTGGCCTGGTATTCATAGATCTCCACACCCGCCACCAGTAGTTGATCATAGAGCGCATGCGTCGCATAGTGCTGCAAACGGTATTCCACCTTTCCCTGCAGCAGCAACACCACACGGGCACCGCGCTGCACCGCATGCTTGAGGGCGCGGCGAAAGACGCGCCCGGGTAAAAAATAGGCATTGGCAATAATGATTTCGCGTTGCGCGCCGGTAATAGCCTTCAGATAGGCGCGTTCAATATCGCGCCGATGGCGCAAATTATCGCGCAACAAAAAAGTGATATCCGGCGCGGCAGCATGCTCCGCCCTGCCCAGGACGAATTGCCTGATTTCCTTGCCGCGCCGACGGAAGTTGGCCCATGACACCAAACCCCACAAACGCCGCATCGCCGCATGGATTTCACCGGTTGCCGCGCCTTGCAGGCGTACCGCATAGTCCAGCCGCGGCATGGTGAAATCGCTGTATTCGGGAATATCATCAACGATGTTGATGCCCCCGACGAAAGCCACCTCGCCGTCCATCACCGCCAGCTTGCGGTGCATGCGGAGCAGGCGGCGCTTCCGGCTGCGCTGCAAGGTAAAAGGGGAAACCTTGCGCCTGAACCATTGCACCTCGACTCCTGCCATGCGCAACTCATCTACCCAATGCTGCGGCAGTTCCGCCGAACCGAAGCCGTCCAGCAGCACGCACACCATCACCCCGCGCGCAGCGGCGCGTTGCAAGGCATCGGCAATCATGCGCCCGGTTTCATCCGCAGCAAAAATATAGGTTTCCAGATAAATCGAATGCTGTGCGGCATCGATATCGGCGCACAATTGCGGGAAAAATGCCGTGCCATTTTGCAGCAGTATCAGTTGATTTTCGACCACCTGATGAACGCTGGTCATACACTTTTCAGTTGCGCGGAAAGTGCGGCGTGATCGGACAAGCGTTGCCATGCACCGCCGACATGCACATGGTTATGCAACACAGTGAAGCCGCGCATATAAATGCGATCGAGGCGCAGCAGCGGCAGCGCGGCCGGATAGCTGCGCGCAGGACTTCCGTTATGCAGGTGAAACACATCATGCATGCCCAACTCGCCGGACATTTCCCGGCTCATCTGGTTGCGCCAATCGTTGAAATCACCCGCAATGATCAGCGGGGCATCGGGTGGGATCCCGTTGCGCACATACTCAATCAGAGTCCTGGTTTGCGCGCGCTTGCCTTTGGCGAACAGACCGAAATGCGCGCATATGCAATGCACAAGCTGCCCGTCAAGATCGACCTCGCAATGCAGCAGCCCGCGGCTTTCAAAGCGATGTGCGGAAACATCCATGTTCAGCGATTGCAAAATTGGGAAGCGGCTGAGTATCGCGTTACCATGATGCCCCGCCTCATATACAGCATTCTTGCCATATGCGAAATGCGGCCAGATTTCTTCCGCGATGAATTCGTGCTGCGCACCATCCGGGTAGTTATGATAACGCTCGGCATGGCGCGTATGTTCGCCCTGCACTTCCTGCAAAAACACGATGTCGGCATCCAGTTCGCGAAGGCGGTCGCGCAGCTCGTGCAGCACCACGCGGCGGTTGAAATGCGAAAAACCTTTGTGGATATTGTAGGTAGCGATTTTTAGCGTGGTCATGGGCACATTATCATTTCAAGTCGCAGGCGCAGCAAAACCGCAGTGGTGAGGAGTTTTATGCCGCAGCCAACAAAAATGCATGGGGGTTGAAATCAGGCGTTACCGATGCCGCGCGTCGGCAGATTGATCTGTTTGGCAAAGTCCAGCATGCGCCGAATCGGCAACACGGCACGCTGAATGATCGCCGGATCGACGCGAATCTCATTCTTGCCCGTTTCCAGCACTTCAGCCAAGTTAAGCAGGCCGTTCATCGCCATCCACGGGCAATGGCTGCAGCTCTTGCAGGTCGCCCCCTGCCCGGCGGTAGGCGCCTCGATAAATACCTTGTGCGGCGACAGGGTGCGCATCTTGTGCAGGATGCCGTTATCGGTCGCAACGATGAATTCATTGGCATCGAGTTGTTGCGATGCCTTGATGAGCTGCGTCGTGGAACCGACCACGTCCGCCAGCTTGACCACCGCACGCGGCGCTTCGGGATGCACCAGCACCTTGGCCTGCGGATGCTGTGCCTTCAGTTCGAGCAACTCACGCGCCTTGTATTCGTCGTGCACCACGCACGAGCCCTGCCACAACAGCATATCCGCGCCGGTCTGTTCCTGAACATAGCTGCCCAAGTGCCGATCCGGCGCCCACAGGATTTTCTCGCCGTGCTCCTTGAGATGCCTGACGATGGGCAATGCGATCGAGCTGGTCACCATCCAGTCGGCACGCGCCTTCACCGCCGCGCTGGTGTTGGCATACACCACCACGATGCGGTCTGGGTGCGCATCGCAGAACGTGCTGAACTCGTCCGCCGGGCAGCCGAGGTCGAGCGAGCATTCCGCCTCCAGATCGGGCATCAGCACGCGCTTCTCCGGATTCAGAATCTTCGCGGTCTCGCCCATGAAGCGCACGCCTGCGACTACGATGGTCTTCGCTGGATGCTGATGGCCGAAGTTGGCCATGTCCAGCGAATCGGAGACGATACCGCCAGTCTCCTCCGCCAAATCCTGCAAGTCTGGATGTACGTAATAATGCGACACCAGCACGGCATCCTGCTCCTTGAGCATGCGCTTGATATGCACAATGAGCTCGGCCTTCTCTGCGGGAGCCGGTTCGTGGGGCTGTTTCGCCCATGCCTGTGCCGTGCTGCAACCGGTCTGTGCGGCATCGGGATGGTCGTACGGGATATAGATGACGTTTTCGCTCACTGGAACCTCATGGCATTTTCCTGCTCGCGCGCTCTGGCAACTCCAGTATCGCCGCGCGATTGCTCGGTGAAAAAGCTTTCTCCGCCGCATCCTGCCACGCCAGCCACTGAAAGTTCAAGTGCTCGTGCGGCGCGAGTTGGACAGCGACAGGATGCGGCAGTTGCAGGCCGAACACATGTTCGGTGTTGCGCGTGATATCGGGCGGATAACGGTGGCGCCAGTGCAAGTAAATCTCGTAGTCGTTCTGCGCCTGCCAGTCGGTCAACGCATATTGCGACGCATCCAGTCCGGTCTCCTCACGCACCTCGCGCAGCGCCGTGTCGCGCAGCGCCTCGCCCGGCTCGCAACTGCCGGTGACCGACTGCCAGTAGCCCGGATGATCGGAGCGCTCCAGCAACAGCACTTCGAGATTCATGGTGTAGATCACCACCAGCACCGAGACCGGCTGTTTGTAGTGCAACGTCATACTCCTGGCCTCAGTTCGAAGGCGAGACAAGGCTGCAACGAGTGAGCGACGCTGGCAGTGCTTATAGCACGACTAGGAGCGAACGAGAATGCCAACACAGTATCGCCGATGAAATGAGGTCAGTTGAAAAATATCCAGAACGGCTTCTTGCGCTGCCGCCAGTACACCACCGTGTCGGCGAGGATATCCTGCACGATCTCGCGGTCATTCGCGGACAGGCCGAAGGTATCACTGACATTGCGCAACAGCAGCACGTAACCTGCCACCTCGCCATGCCATGACAGGTCGCACAATGCGTCGGCCAGCGCATCCCAGTTTACGCCGAACTCGGGCGGAAAAGCGGCGGCGCGTGCCAGCGTGTCCAGCAGGTTCTGCTTGCCCTTGACCCCCTTGAGATCGGCATCGAACAGCGCGAAGCCGGCTTCGCTGGCCGCGTTGCGCAGCTCGTCCACGCCGCATTGCAGCGAATAGCTGCCTGCCGCAGCAGTATCGTTCAATTGTTGTGTCAGCGAATTCATGGCTATTCTCTGATGCGTTTGAAAGTCCGGTAATGATCAGGGCTGTAATAACATTCTGGCAAATGCCCGCACACGATACGCCGTGCGCCGCGATTGCGTGCACCGGGTGTCTTGACAGTGTATTCGCGGTAGTAGCCGCGCGGCTGTTTCGGCAAGACGCGCTCGTAGTTCTTGAACACCACGCCGTCGCGCGAATAAGCGAACGGCCCGCCCTGTTTGATGGCGCGCAGTGTGTCGCGCGCCTCGGCGGGCAGTTCGGCCACTGCGATAATTCCTATCGCATCCTTGCCGGGTGGCGGCAACTCACCAGCCTCGGCCGGCATGGATACCAAGGCAAATACCACCGCAAATAATGCAATCAGGCGACTATTCAATCGCACTCCAAAACGGCGCATGAAGAACTACTCTTCCAGGAAATAATCCGAATCGATTTTTTTGATTTCGTAAGTTGCTGCAAGCGACACACCGACGTTGTGATCGATCATCAGGTTAGCCAGTAGCGCGCCATTAATCAGCACTACTTTGTTGTCAATGTTGCGCACATACTCAACCGCTTCTTTGGTGAAATCCGAAGTAGTGATGAACACGCCTTTTTTCGCACGCTGCCCTTGCAGCGCGCCAACAAACTTCTGTATCTCTGGCCGCCCAACCACGTTTTCCCAGCGTTTCGCCTGAAGGTAAATCACATCTAGCCCCAAACGATCTTCGTGAATGACACCATCGATCCCTTCGTCACCGCTGCGCCCGATTGCGCGCCCGGCATCCTGACGTGTACCGCCGTAGCCCATTTTGACCAGCAACTCAACAACGAGACGCTCAAAGAATGCAGGGGGACAACTCTTAATACGTTGCAAAATTTCTTCAGCCAACTCCTTGCGTATCGTCCTCGCACCGCTCTCAATCAACTCTTCTGGGGTTTCATTTTGAGCAGAAATCGACGAGGTTATTTGTTGCTGTGCTTCGACCTGCTCCGAGCTTTCCTTGAACGCAACATATTCTGGGAATTGCTCCAGAAATTTCATATTGATCAATCTTGGCGAAGTCTTGAGAACTTCTCGCCCTCTTTCTGTTATTTGGAAAAATGCGCGTCTTGGTTGATCAATCAAACCAGCTTTTTTCAAATATGTCTTTGCCCAAGCAATACGATTATCAAAAGTCGGATAACGTCCACTCGGCAATAGCTGCTGCCGTTCCTCGTCGGTCAAGTGAAATTCTTCGGCAAGCAATTCAACAACATCACGCAAGCGATGCTCACGACCATCTGCAACCACTTTCAATAATGGCAGCATCAAACTCTGAAAGTCAGGAATGGCCATTTACTCTTACTCCTTGATGACTTCCACAGTGGCCTGCACCTGCTGGCGCAGGCGGATATGTAAGTCGCGCAATTGCCGCTCGTCCACCGCGCTCGGCGCGTGGGTCAGCAGGCATTGCGCGCGCTGCGTCTTGGGGAAGGCGATCACGTCGCGGATCGATTCCGAACCGGTCATCATCGTGACGATGCGATCCAGCCCGAACGCCAGCCCGCCGTGCGGCGGCGCGCCATATTGCAGCGCATCGAGCAGGAAGCCGAACTTGAGCTGCGCTTCTTCCGCGCTGATATTGAGCGCACGGAATACTTGCGACTGCACCGCTTCCCGATGGATGCGCACCGAGCCGCCGCCGAGTTCAGAGCCGTTCAAGGCCAGGTCGTAAGCCTTCGCCAGGCAACGCCCCGGATCGTTCTCCAGCATCGCGAGGTGTTCGTCTTTGGGTGCAGTGAACGGATGATGGCAGGCCGTCCAGCGTTTTTCTTCCTCGTCGTATTCGAACATCGGGAAGTCCACCACCCACAGCGGCTCCCATGCCTTACCGTTAACATAGCCCTTGTCATGACCGATCTTGCTGCGCAATGCACCGAGCGCGTCATTGACGATTTTGGTCTTGTCGGCGCCGAAGAAGATGAGGTCGCCGTTCTGCGCGGCAGTGCGTTCGATAATGGTCTTCAGCGCCGCCTCGTGGAGGTTTTTCACGATCGGCGATTGCAGGCCGGTTTCATTGAGTTGCGTCACGTCGTTGACCTTGATGTAAGCCAGCCCCTTCGCACCGTAAATTTTGACAAACTCGGTGTAGCCGTCGATCTCGCCACGGGTCAGGCTTGCTCCGTTGGGAACGCGGAGCGCCGCCACGCGGCCGTTTTCCGAACTTGCGACACCCGAGAACACCTTGAATGCCACATCCCTGACGGCGTCGGTAACCTCGGTCAGCTCCAGCGTGATGCGCAGATCCGGCTTGTCCGAACCGAAGCGCGCCATCGCCTCCGCATGAGTCAGGCGCGGGAACGGATTGGGCAAATCGACATCCAGCGTTTCCTTGAACACGCAACGGATCAGCTCTTCCATCAGCGCGGTGATCTGTGTCTCGGTCAGGAACGAAGTCTCGATATCCACCTGGGTGAATTCCGGCTGGCGGTCGGCGCGCAAATCCTCGTCGCGGAAGCATTTGGTGATCTGGTAATAGCGGTCGAAGCCTGACACCATCAGCAACTGCTTGAACAACTGCGGCGACTGTGGCAGCGCGAAAAACTCGCCGGGATGCACGCGCGACGGCACCAGGTAGTCGCGCGCCCCTTCCGGCGTGGACTTGGTCAACATCGGCGTTTCGATGTCAATGAAGCCGCGACTGTCGAGGAAGCGGCGGAACGCCATCGCCACCTTGTAGCGCAGCATCATGTTTTTCTGCATCTGCGGGCGGCGCAGGTCGATCACGCGGTGGGCCAGGCGCACGTTCTCGGAAAGGTTCTCGTCGTCCAGTTGGAACGGCGGCGTCACCGAAGTGTTCAGCACCTCGATCTCGTGGCACAGAATCTCGATTTCGCCACTGCCGATGTTGGCATTGGTGGTACCCGTCGGGCGGTGGCGTACCTTGCCAGTGACGCGCAGCACGAATTCGTTGCGCACCGATTCGGCGATCTTGAACATCTCCGGCCGGTCCGGGTCACAGACGATTTGTGCCAGCCCTTCACGGTCGCGCAGGTCGATGAAGATCACCCCGCCGTGGTCGCGGCGGCGATGCGCCCAGCCGCACAGGCTGACGGTCTGGTCGAGTTGGTCGGTGTTGAGCAGTCCGCAATAATGAGTTCGCATGATTCAGTTTCTGGAAAAATACAGGGTTAGTTTGGCTGGTGATTTTGGGTGATGGCGCGATGCCTGCCGGTTTCGTGATCCGCCACCACCCCCATCGAAACGATGGAGCGCAATGCCACGTCCACCGTCATCTCCAGCTCGATGGTATCGGCCTTGCGCACGTAGAAATAAAAGCCGTTCACCGGGCTCGGAGTAGTGGGAATGAACACCGCGACATATTCTTCATCGAACTGGTCGATCACCTCGCCCGGCACGCTGGTCTGGAACGCCAGCGACCAGGCCTCGGGGTGCGGATAGCGCACCAGCAGCACCTTGCGGAACGAATTGCCGCTGCCGGACAAAAGGGTATCGCTGACTTGCTTGACGCCCTTGTAGATGCTGCCGACGAACGGCACATGCAGCATCGCCCTCTCGGATTGCTTCCACAACTGCTGGCCAAACACGTTGCGCATCAGCAAGCCGGTCACCCCCACCACCACCAGGGTCAGGATGATGCCCAAACCGGGAATGTGGAAGGGCAACAGCCTGTCGGGATGCCACTGCGACGGCAGCAGCAGCAGGGTCTGGTCCATCGTGCCGATGATCAGATTCAGCGCCCACAGGGTAATGCCGAGCGGGACCCAGACCAGCAGGCCGGTGATGAGGTATTTTTTCATCGGCTAATCAGCTTACCGCCGAACAGGAGCTGCCGCCACAGCAAGGCGAGCTGGCGGGTTCGGGCTTGGGCGGATTCTTGAAGTCGGTGGCGTAATAGCCGTTGCCCTTCAACTGGAAACCGGCGGCGGTCAATTGCTTGGTGAAAGTCTCCATGCCGCATTCTGGGCAGATGGTGAGCGACGCATCGCTCATTTTCTGCAGCACGTCTTTTTGCAGGCCGCAACTGGAACAACCGTAAGCATAAATAGGCATGACATCCTCCTATCGGGTAATTTACAAAGGCGCGCATTATACCCGAGCGAAGGGCGGAAACGCAGCCTGTGGCGATGCTTTTGCCGTGTTTTGGGATGCGGAAGCCGATACCCGCCCGGCGCAAAGTTTCCGGGCAGCCGTTAAGCCCTATAACGTCGATAAAAATACGCTCTCACGCAGCTTCTTCAACTGGTCGCGCAGTTCGGCGGCGCGCTCGAACTCCAGGTTCTTCGCGGCTTGCAGCATGTCTTTTTCCAGCTGGGCGATTTCCCTGGACACTTCCTTTTCGCTCATCGCCAGGTACTTTGCCTGAGTCTGCGCAGCCTTGAGCTGGCTGCGCGCGGCCTCCGGCTCGTACATGCCTTCGATGATGTCCTTGATGCGCTTCTGCACGCCCTGCGGCGTGATGCCGTGCGCGAAGTTGTACGCCACCTGCTTGGTGCGGCGGCGCTCGGTCTCGTCGATCGCGCAGCGCATCGAGTCGGTGATTTTGTCGGCATACAAGATCGCCTTGCCGTTGAGGTGGCGCGCGGCGCGGCCGATGGTCTGGATCAGCGAGCGCTCGGAGCGCAGGAAGCCTTCCTTGTCGGCATCGAGGATCGCGACCAGCGACACCTCGGGAATATCCAGCCCCTCGCGCAGCAGGTTGATGCCGACCAGCACGTCGAACATGCCGAGGCGCAGGTCGCGGATGATCTCGACGCGCTCCACGGTCTCGATATCCGAATGCAGGTAACGCACCTTGATGCCGTGCTCGGAAAAATAATCGGTCAGGTCTTCCGACATGCGCTTGGTCAGCGTGGTCACCAGCACGCGCTCGCCCTTTGCGACGCGCAGGTTCACCTCGGACATCAGATCGTCCACCTGGTGCGTGGCCGGACGCACTTCGATCTGTGGATCGATCAACCCGGTCGGGCGCACCACCTGCTCCACCACCTGCCCGGCGTGTTCTGCCTCATACACCGACGGCGTCGCGGAAATGAAGATGCTCTGGCGCATCACGCGCTCGAATTCGTCGAAACGCAACGGACGGTTATCCATTGCGGAAGGCAGGCGAAAACCGTAATTGACCAGATTCTCCTTGCGCGCGCGGTCGCCCTTGTACATCCCGCCGATCTGCGGGATGGTGACATGGCTCTCGTCGATGAACATCAGCGCGTTCGGCGGCAGATAATCCAGCAGCGTCGGCGGCGGCTCGCCCGCATTGCGCCCCGACAGGTGGCGCGAATAGTTCTCGATGCCCTTGCAGAAGCCGATCTCGTTGAGCATCTCCAGGTCGTGGCGCGTGCGCTGCTCGATGCGCTGCGCCTCGACCAGCTTGTTCTCGCGCTGGTAGAACGCGATGCGTTCGGCCAGCTCGGCCTTGATGGTTTCGAGCGCGGCCAGCACCGTGCTGCGCGGCGTGACGTAATGGCTGGACGGATAGACGGTGTAGCGCGGCACCTTCTGCAGGATATGGCCGGTGAGCGGGTCGAACAGCGCCAGCGTCTCCACCTCGTCATCGAACAGCGTCAGGCGCAACGCGTGTTCGCTGCTTTCCGCCGGAAAGATGTCGATCACGTCGCCGCGCACGCGGAATTTGCCGCGCGAAAAATCGATTTCGTTACGTTCGTACTGCATCTCGACGAGGCGCTTGATCACGTCGCGCTGCGCCATCTTTTCGTTGTGCCGCAGGTGCAGGATCATGCCGTGGTAATCGACGGGATCGCCGATACCGTAGATCGCCGACACCGTCGCGACGATCACCGCATCCTCGCGCTCCAGCAGCGCCTTGGTTGCCGACAGGCGCATCTGTTCGATCTGCTCGTTGATGCTGGAATCCTTCTCGATATACACGTCGCGCGACGGCACATAGGCCTCGGGCTGGTAGTAGTCGTAATAGGAGACGAAATACTCGACCGCGTTCTCGGGAAAGAAATCGCGCAGCTCGGAATACAACTGCGCTGCCAGCGTCTTGTTCGGCGCCATGACGATCGCCGGCCGCCCGGTGCGCGCGATCACGTTGGCCATCGTGTAGGTCTTGCCGGAGCCGGTCACGCCGAGCAGCGTCTGGAACGCCAACCCGTCGTTGATCCCATCCACCAGTTGCGCGATGGCCGTGGGCTGATCGCCTGCCGGCTCGAACGGCTGGTGCAGGCGGTAGGGGCTGTTGGGGAAGGTGATGATGTTCATAGGAAGGTGCGTATTGTACGAGGAATGGCTCAATTGCCAAACGGAAAGGCATGGCGGAAAATGCCGCCACGGCAACGGAGCGAATATCAGTTTCGATCCTGACCCGGTTCTTTAATCTTGGCCCTGATTCTTTTCTGCTGGGCATTATCGGAGAGGTGGCATAAATGAAAACATTAGTGAATGCTCTGCTGCTTGTGGCCGGCTTGGCGCTGTTACCGGCGCCAGCCGCCTTCGCCGCCGCTGTGTTGAAGTTTGAACCCAAGACAAGCACAACGATGAGAGAAGCCCTAGTTGACCTTAAGAAGGAGCGCGTGTCCCTCACGCTCGTGTCTGGCGAACAGATTGAGGGGATAGTAACCATGGTTGGGGACTCCATAGTGTATATCACCCAGCTTTCCGGGAAGGTTTATTACGACGCTGTGGTAAGCATAGACAAGATCAGCGCGATCACCCTCAGAAAACAATTCTAATCCGGCACGAGTCAAACATTGCCGCCGTCCGGACTGGGCTTATCGAAGGCCATGAATCTGCTCAAAACCTCATGGACAAACCACGGTTTCTAAACACGCTAACAGAGTCAGCCTCACATTACTTTTTCAAACAGCGGACAAGACCAGAAAGACTGCGGTCTGTTTTTCTTCATTTCAACATTCGCGAAACAAAAAAATTTAGCCAACGTAGCCTAGATGCGATCCGGGGTTCAACATCTCAATTATTTCCCCATCTCTCTGCACCCCGATTCACTCTTTCCCCGGCACGGGTATAATTCGCCCTCACGTTTAAACAGCAAGGAAGTATCTTGGAACTCTCGACTCGCGTACAAGCCATCAAGCCCTCCCCCACCCTCGCCGTGACCGCCCGTGCGGCGAAGCTGAAAGCCGAAGGCAAAGACATCATCGGGCTGGGTGCGGGCGAACCGGATTTCGACACGCCGCAGCACATCAAGGATGCGGCGATCGCCGCGATCAACAGGGGCTTCACCAAATACACTGCCGTTGGCGGTACGCCGTCGCTCAAGGCAGCAATCATCGCGAAGTTCAAGCGCGACAACGGGCTGGACTACACGGCGAAACAGATCCTGGTTTCCTGCGGCGGCAAGCAAAGCTTTTTCAACCTTGCGCTGGCGACAATCAATCCCGGTGACGAGGTGATCATCCCCGCACCGTACTGGGTGTCCTATCCCGACATCGTGATCATCGCCGAAGGCAAGCCAGTGATCGTGCAGACGGGCATCGAGCAGGGCTTCAGAATGACCGCAGCACAACTCGCCGCCGCGATCACGCCAAAAACCAGAATGGTGGTGATCAACAGCCCGAGCAATCCATCCGGCGCGGTGTACACCCTTGAGGAGTTGAAAGCATTGGGCGAGGTGCTGCGCAAGCATCCGAACATCCTCATCGCCACCGACGATATGTACGAACACATCGCGCTGACTGATGCGAAATTCGCCAACATCCTCAACGCCTGCCCGGACCTGTATCCGCGCACCATGGTGCTTAACGGCGTGTCCAAGGCCTATTCTATGACCGGCTGGCGCATCGGCTACGCGGCGGGGCCGGAAAATATCATCACGGCGATGGAGAATGTGCAGTCGCAAAGCACCTCTAACCCGACTTCGATTTCGCAAGTCGCCGCCGAGGCCGCGCTGAACGGCGACCAGGGCTGCATCGCGCCGATGCTCAAGGCATTCCGCGAGCGGCATGTGTTTGTGGTGGATGAATTGAATAAAATTCCCGGCGTGCAGTGCCTCATGGCGGGCGGCGCGTTCTATGCGTTTCCGGATATGCGTGTGGCGATTGCGAGGCTGCATCAACGCGGCACGATCAAGGCCGCGACCGACATCGCGCTATCCGAATACCTACTGGAGCAAGGCGGCGTTGCCGTGGTGCCCGGTTCTGCCTTCGGCAGCGAGGGCTATATCCGCCTGTCGTTTGCCACATCGATGGAAAACCTCACGACAGCGCTGGAGCGCATTGCGAAAGCACTGTCGTGAGGTTTCGGTGAAGGCTAATCTTCAGGTTACGCCGGAACCAAAACCTCAAACAGGCGCTGGAGCGCATTGCCAAGGCGTTGGGTTGGTTTATCGCACGAATCCGCAAGGGTAATTTAAATTACCGCACCGCATGCAGCGACGGGTTATCAGTCGTCCCGCCAACTTGCAGCGCAACTGACCCCATCCCCGCGCGCATAGTCAAGTCGGCGATGACGCGTCCGGACATCTGCTGCTTGGCGATGTCCAGCGTGCCCGTTGCGTTCAATACCCCAGCACTCATCTTTACCTGTCTGAAGTGATAGTCCCCGTTGGCATAATACAAATCGCCGCTCAGCTCATCAAAATGGGTGCGCCCACCCGGCAAGCTTTCCCTGCTGCGCAGACGGGCAGTTTCAACGACATCGACGCCATTGATGACGCCCTTCTTGACGGCAAAAGCGCCCTCCAGCGTCGCCGCATCCGTAAGCCTGGATAAGCTTGCCGACTGCATCTGGAAACGTGCCGTGCCGTCCATATCGCCGCTCAGCACCTTGCTCATATTCTGCAAAGTGATGGTCTTGGCTGTCAGGGTTCCCTGGGCGCGCCAACCGGAACGCCAGTCGATACGCGCATCGCCGAGCAGCGCCCCGCCCATGATGCGGCTGTCCAGATTGGTAATCACCAAGCCATTGCCGGTCAGTTCGCCCTTCGCATTCAAATCGTCGAAAACCCAATTCGGCAGCAACGGCAATGCGCTACCGCGTACCGCGATCGATACCTGCATTTTGTTTTCCGGCATGACGTTAATGTCCAGCGCAAACTTGTTTCCCTCGGCATGCAATTTTGCCTGGGTAAATTTCCCGGCTTGATTGAAACTCAGTTCACCGTCTATGCCCGATAATTGCACACCGTCCGCTTCCAGCTTGCCTTGGCTTAGCCCGATACGGGCAACCGGATACTGGGTGTCAGCGGCAATTTTTTGCAGCCATGCGGATACTTGCGGCAAGGCTGCGCCATTGACCTGCACACCTTCCAATTCGATGCCGGTAATCGGCTTATTCGAGGAAAATAATGCAGATAACGCGAAATCAATCCGTGCCTGCTGCGCCTGAATTGGCTTCGTTTCGCCAATCGACACATCTTTCAATTCCAAACGCGGAGCGGGCAACAATCGTCCCGCCAAATGTCCGACATGTACCGGCTGTTGCAACCTGGTGGTGAGCAGTTTTTCGATATTGGTTGCGTAGCCCTTCATTGGCAACACGTACGGAACGGCAAACAACGCAATCAGCAGTGCCACGAGTAATCCTGCGCCGATCTTGCCCAAAGGCACCGGTTTGCGGCGAGCCTGTGCAGCCTGCACCTCTTTTGTGGGATGTGGCACGTACGGTTGGGCTGCGCGCTCCGCACTGGCCTTGGCGGCCTCTGCGGCACGCTGCCCGGCCTCCGCCCAAGCCTTGGCTTGGGCTTCCGCAAGTTCCGCCACTTCTTCCGCAGAAGGCATGCGCACCTCTGCGGCAGGCTTGGCCGGCGTTTCTGGCACGCTTGCCGATGGTTGCTGTTGCCGTGCAACCTGCCCCGCCTCAACCGGTTTCTCCACTTCTTCCGGAAGTTTGAACTGCTCTATACCTCCCATCAGCGCAGCAGCGTCCTGCTGCGGTTCCGGTTCTTCCTGCGATACCACTGTTGCAGGAGGAATTACGGTCTCTGGCATCGCAAAACTGAACGGCTCCAACTTGATCGCCACAGCCGGTTCGCCGGCTTGCGGCAGCGCAGCTTCCGCAACGGGCGCTGCTGCATCCATCAATTCATAGACCGGATGCTCGCGCCCGTGCTTGTCTTTTTGCAAGCCGCGATACTGGAACAGGTCGGCATATTCATTGCTCAGCCGCGAAACGAAATCATGATAGGGGCGAGAAATATAAATCTGATCGATACCGGCAAAGCTCATCACGCGCTGCGCATCATTAATGCCGTCGCCGACCATGTTGCTTTGGTCGTTCATGTCCTTGACGACATTGATGGGGCCAAGATGAATGCCGATGCGCACGTTCAGGTCGGGGTAATCCTTGTGCTGATTGGCCATCACCGTCTTGCGGAATTGCATTGCCACTTCCAGCGCATCTTCCGGATGTTGCAAAAAGCCTATTGCCGCACCATCCCCGGTATCCAGAATGATACGCTCCCCATCTCCCAGCGCGCTCAGGCAATCGGTGACCAACTGGTTGAATTGTTTTTTGATTCTGATCTGTTTATTAACGGGTTGCTTGGTATAGCCGACCACATCGAAAAATAACACGGTCGCACTGGTAGAGCGTGCAGCTTGATATGCTCCTGTCTTCGACTTGGCGGATTCCTGTTCAGCTTTGAGACGCGCCGCTTCGGCCTCCTGCTGCGCCTTTAATTTGACTGCCTCCGTTTCTTCCCGCGAGCGACGCTCCGCCTCTTCTCTGGCTTTCGCCTCCGCCTCGGCTTTTGCCTTTGCCGCTTCCAGTTCGGCACGCACTCGTGCGGCCTCTTGCTCCGCCTTCGCTCGCGCGGCTTCCGCTTCTTCCTTGGCGCGGCGCTCTGCTTCTTCACGCGCTCTGGCTTCGGCCAACGCTTTCTGCTTGGTGAGCTCGGCTTCTTCGCGCGCTTTGGCGGCCTCCCGTTCGACCTTGAGGCGAGCCTCCTCCGCTTCCCGTTGCGCCTTTAATTTCGCCGCTTCAATTTCCTGCCTGGCTTTTGCCTCGGCCTTAGCCTTGGCTGCCTCAAGTTCGGCGCGAACTTGTGCCGCTTCTTGTTCTGCCTTCTGCCGCGCCGCTTCCGCTTCTTGTTGCGCTTTTAATTTCGCCGCTTCGATTTCCCGTTCGGCTTTGGCTTCTGCCTCGGCCTTAGCCTTGGCATCAGCCGCCATTTTCAGCTTTGCAGTCTCTGCCTTCTTTGCCTCGGCCGCCAGCGCATCCGCAGAGGGTGCGCGAAACGCGGCGGTAAAATCCAATTCTTCGACACCTTCATCTGCCGGCTTCTTAAGCGGAGTGGCCATCTTGAGCGGAGTGACCATCCTGGGAATATTGCCAGTCTTGGCCTTGGCTTTGTCCTGAATGAAACCGCCCTTCTCCAGTTCCTTGAACATTTCATCAAGAACGCTGCGCAGGCTGGGTGCGGCACGCTTGCTGATTTCGCCAAAAGTTGCGGTCCCGTCCACCATCAACAAGGCGCGCCTCATGTCCCCGACAAGATGCGCGCTCTTGCCGCGCATCTCATCTTCGCCTTTGGTGGTTCTGACAAAAATAGTATCACTGTCCATGTCGCATTCTAACTGATAGCACGCTTAATTTTCGGTTGTAATTTACTTCTTTGCGGGCGGCTTGGGCGCGGCATCCTTGTTGCTGCTTTTATCGTCATTCTTGCCGAACAGCCTGTTCAGGAACCCACCAATCTTGATTCCGACAGCCGTTCCGAGTCCCGGCCCAAGAATCGCCGTACCCACTGCGGCGCCCGCCAATGCTGATCCGCTTGGTCTGACAACCGGGTCGTTCAGCGTGCCCGAAACCACCATCGGCATACTGACCAAACCAGCCGTCCCTTTTACATTGGTATCCAGCATTCCGCCAAGCTGCAATGAGGAGCTGATATCCACCTTGCCCTCGGCATTCAGTGAGCCGGATGCAATTTTTAATTTCCTGAAATGATAACCACTCGCATCCACGTTAAGCAAGCCGGTCAAATCATCGAACCGGGTCACACCGCCCTTGGCATAAGCCTTACCGGGATTACTTGCCGCTTGCACCAAATCCACTTTGGTCAGCACGCCGTTACGCAAGTGAAAATTTCCGGTCAACTGCAAGTTTTCCGGGAACCTCTCGAACGTATCCAGACGCATGGAAAATTTTGCCGTACCATCCATGCTGCCGGTAAACAACACTTCATTGGTAAGCGCTTCCACCAGGGATTGCATGGCAATTCCGTTCACGGTAATTTCTGCGGCCAGCATGGCATCCTTGCGATTGATACCCATCGTCCCCGATAGCTTGCCGCCATATAGCCTTGCCTCCAGTGCATTCAATTCCAGATGTTCCGGCTGTGCCACAACATGCGCCCTGATTTGATCGAATACCAGCGGATGTCGCAGCCCTGCGGCAATGCGCGCCGTGGCATGCCTGACCAGCACTTCACCGGAAAACCGAAAATTATCCTTCAGTGCGTCCAAAGTGCCCGCCTTGCCGCTAAGCTCACCCTTCGCGGAGATCGCACCGGTCAACTCAACCGGTTTTTCCAGCAAGACCATCACCTGCTCCAGCGGCACATCAACCTGGGACAGCGTTGCCTGTACGCGCCAACCGTCCGGGAATTCTGCCTTTCCGGATCCGGACACGCGAATGCCGCGCCATGCGACCGCAAATTTCTGCGCGATGAAATCCTGCTCGCCGAGCACACCCTCCAGTTGCAGATCATCCAGCGGGAATTGCGGGAATTGCGGCAGCACCCAGGCACGCGCCTGCACCCTTACCGAAAAATGCCGCTCCGGCAACGGCAGCAATACCGCCGTTATCTTCTGCTCGTCCATCGCAAACCACATGCGCTCCACTTCCCCCGCCCGCGCAAACTCCAGCTTGCCCTCCATCGGCCCCAGCGTCATTCCAGGCATCAACAGGCTCATTCCGGACAGCTGCACCTCGCGCACCGCCACGCTTAGTGCTGCGGCAGGAGCATTGCTGAACAGGTCCACCAGTTTGCGGACTTGCGCAAGGCTTGCCGTTCCATCCTGCACCAGAATACGCCGCACCACTATCTCGCCTATCAGCAAAGCGGATAAATCCGGCTCCACATTAACCGACCGTGCGGCAATCCCTTCCTGTCCACCCAAGCGCACTCCCTGCAACTCGAGATGCGGCAAAGGCAGCGCTGCGATACGGAGATGCTGGATACTGACCGGCTCATGCAACTGTTCGCCCAACGCCCGCTCCACCTCCGGCACATAAGTGTCCAGCGGGGTCAGGTAAGCAGCCGTCATTGCCAGCATCAGCAAGGCAAGCAAGCCAACCAGAAGGCGCTTCAACCGCCTCATAAGAAGCCAAATTTAAGGTTGACCAGGCAAGGCAAAATCTCTATCATGCGCACCTCTTCATTCCCTGATAGCTCAGTCGGTAGAGCGACGGACTGTTAATCCGCAGGTCCCTGGTTCGAGTCCAGGTCGGGGAGCCAGATTTTTTCCAAGTGATTTCATGTAGTTACCTTGTGATATGCGGACTATTGGGCCACCTTCTTGGGTGGCTTTTCGCTTTTCCGGGGATTGGAATACCGAAAGTCCGTGGGTCACCATAGATGTGTGTAATATTACCGGGTTTTTGATGAGGGCCTATGAACGAAATCCTGCAGCATCTGAAAAAGAATGGTGAGCAGTTCGACACGGAGATTGCAGTTGCTACCGGTATCTCACTCGCTACAGTGCGTTTGCGTTTGGCAGAACTCACCGCCAAACACGAGGTTGTGACGTGCCATACAACCAAGTTCGTGAAGGGTAAAAAAGTCGTGGGAATGACCTGTCGTGTAGCTGGATATACTCCTCCGGCAGCACCGGGTAGGAAAGCAAAGGCACAGTTGAACTTATCGTAGTTTTGCCAGTCGGGTCATCTTTCGAGTCCAAATCTGGGAGCCAGATAAGTAAGGGTTGCACCGCTGCA
Source organism: Gallionella sp. (assembly GCA_035720625.1). Classification (GTDB taxonomy): domain Bacteria; phylum Pseudomonadota; class Gammaproteobacteria; order Burkholderiales; family Gallionellaceae; genus Gallionella. Next base: position 29,055 of record DASTNS010000068.1, read on the forward strand.
ACCCTTTTTCTTTTCAATCAGCATTCCGTAGGCGAACCTGTGCGGTTACCGGATTTGGCCATATGCTCCATCACTTGGATTTATCTGGAGCCTTGCCTGCTGGCGGTTTCGCCGGTTTTCCCTTGCCGCTTTTTTGTAGCGCAAGAAACTCACGCGCTTGCTGAATGCCGTCGCGAATCATTTGTAAATCAGGAGTATCCGGCGGAAGCAAATCGACCAGTTTCGTCCAGTGCGCGATGGCCACTGCATAGTCGCCGCGCTCCATCGCCGCAGAACCCGACAAGGCCAACGCCATGGTGTTGTTGCCGTCCAGTTCCAGCGCCCTGTTGAGGAATCTGGTCGGCTCGCCCTGCAGCGATTGGTTGTTGGTCATCGCATAAACGTCGGCGTAATTCGCCCATATCTGCGCTTCGTCAGGCACCAGCTTGACCAATTGCCCATAGGCGCGCACCGCATCGGAGTAGCGTTGCAGCTCGCCATAGGAGCGCGCCAGCACTACCCAGCCATCCGGATTTCCCGGCTGCTGCGCCAGGTTCTTTTCCAGTTCTTGCAGCTTGGCTTCGGAGCGAATGACGCCGAAATCGCCTGCCATGCCGGTATCCTGCTGCGGCAACAGCGCCTTGGTATTGCCTATCGCGAGATAGAGCGGCACGCTTAACGACGGCAGCAATATCGCCAGCACGATCGCCAGTATTTTGGCGGGATGGCGCGGCGGCCTGGCTGGCTGTTCTGCAATATTTACCTCTTCCAGCAGGCGCGCCTGCAATTCGCGCTTGCCTTGTTCGTAGGCATCCTGCGTTAACATCCCGTCGCGCAAATCGGCTTCGAGTTCTGCCAACTGGTCGCGCAAAATCTCCAGGTTGGCGGCATCGCGCTGAACTTCGTTATCGTTACCGGCATTATTGCCGCCAGTGCTACGCCACAGTGGCCACACCACAAACGGCAGCGCCACCATCAGCAATACTGCGCAGGCTATCCAGAATAAGGTCATGCTTGTGGGTCTTTCGGTTGATTCGGCAATGCCGGCGTCCCGTTCAATAATTCAGCGGCACGCTGCGCGTCTGCATCGGACAGCTCGATTTCCGCAATCTGGCTCTTGCGCTTGCGCAACTGGTAAACCAGCACGCCGATGCCCAGTAGCAGCAGCACGAATGGGCCGTACCAGAGAACCAGCGTAGATTTTTTCACCGGCGGGTCATACAGCACGAAATCACCGTAACGCGACACCAGATAATCAATTATCTCCTGATCGCTCAGTCCCTTCTGCATTTGCTCGCGCACTTCGCGGCGCAGGTCTTCGGCGAGGTCGGCATGCGAACTGGCCAGCGACTCATTCTGGCAAACCAGGCAGCGCAAATTTTCTGCCAGGCCGATCATGCGTTTTTCCAGCACCGGATCGGCAGCCATGTCTGTTGCCTGGCCAGCATATGAAAAAACTGGCAGCAGGCTCAATAGCAGCATCAGCAGGCACTTCTTCATTTGGCTTGCAGCTCCTTGACCAGCGGGATGATTTTTTCGCTCAGGATTTTTGGCGTCACCGCGCCGATCTGTTTGTGCTGGATGACGCCCTGCTTATCGATCACATAGGTTTCCGGCACACCGTACACGCCGTAATCGATGCCCACCCGGCCTTCGTCATCGGACACGACCAGGGCGTAGGGATTGCCATGCTTGCGCAGCCATGCTTCCCCGTCCTCCCGTTTGTCCTTGTAGTCCATCCCGTAAATCGGCACAAGGTTCTGGCGCGATAGTTCCAAAAATACCGGATGTTCATTCTCGCAAGCCGTACACCATGATGCCCACACGTTGAATAGCCACACCTTGCCCTTCATGTCCTGCGGTGAAAACTGTTTGGACGGTTCATGCAATTGCGGCAGTGTAAATGCGGGGGCAGCTCTACCGACCAGCGGCGACGGTACTTCGCGCGGATTCAATCCCAGCCCGACATACATGAAAGCCGCCACGATTACGAAAACTACAAACGGGAGTATGAAACGCATCATGATTTTTTACCCTCTATCGCCAATTTGCCACCTGTGCCGCTTTTGTCTTCCGCTACCCGCTTCCCGGCTACCGCCTTCTTGTGAAGGCGGTAGCGGCGATCGCTGATCGCCAGCACGCCGCCCAGCGCCATCAACAGACATCCCGCCCATATCCAGTCCACAAACGGCTTGATATAGACGCGCACCGCCCATGCCCCCTTGCTGTCCGGTATCGGCTCGCCCAGCGACACGTACAAATCGCCCAGCAAACCTGGGCTAATCGCCGCTTCGGTCATCGGCATGCCGGATACGTTGTATTGGCGTTTTTCCGGAAACAGTTCGGTGGCCAGTTTGCCATCCTTACTGACCGAAACGCGCCCTTGCGCGGCCACATAATTGGGGCCTTGTGTTTCCGTGACACCGCTGAAGCGGAATTCGTAGCCGCCGGCCTGCACCGTATCGCCGACATCCATGCGCACATCGCGCTCGGTTTCGTAGCCTTTTACCAGCGTCACGCCAATAATGAATATTGCCACGCCGAGATGCGCAAACTGCATGCCGTAATAGCTCAACGATTGACCACGCATGCGCTGCATGAAGTTGCCGTGCCCGGCCAGACGCTCGCGCAGGCTCAGCAGTACCGAGGCGACAATCCAGAACGCCAGCAGCAAACCCAGCGAGATCATGGCAGTCCATTTACCCATTACCAGCGGCAACAGCAGCGCGATCAGCAATGCGCTGGCAAATGCCCAACGCACGCGCCTGGCCAGTTCTGGCGCGGCAAATTTTTTCCAGCGCGTCAGCGGTCCCAACCCCATCATCAGCACCATCGGCACCATCAGCGGCACGAATACCGCGTGGAAATACGGCGGGCCAACCGACAGCTTGCCTTGACCGAGCGCGTCCATGAACAGCGGATAAAGCGTGCCGATAAACACCGAGGCCGCAGCGACCGACAACAGCACGTTATTCGACAGCAACAGTGATTCGCGCGACAGTAAATCGAATTTGCCGCCCAAGCCGATTTTCGGCGCACGCCATGCAAACAGCAGCAGCGACACGCCAATCACGACCACCAGGAAAGACAGGATGAAAATGCCGCGTTTGGGATCGGTGGCAAACGCATGCACCGAGGTCAGCACGCCGGAACGCACCAGGAATGTGCCCATCAGGCTTAAAGAGAATGCCGCTATGGCCAGCAGCACCGTCCAGCTTTTGAATGCGCCGCGCTTTTCGGTCACCGCCAGCGAATGAATCAGTGCGGTACCCACCAGCCACGGCATGAACGAGGCGTTCTCCACCGGATCCCAGAACCACCAACCGCCCCAGCCCAGTTCGTAATAGGCCCACCAGCTGCCCAGCGCGATGCCGCCAGTCATGAACACCCATGCCACGGTCGTCCACGGGCGCGACCAGCGCGCCCAGGTGGCATCCAATTTTCCGCCCAGCAATGCGGCGATGGCGAATGCAAACGCCACAGAGAAGCCCACATAACCCATGTACAGCAACGGCGGGTGAAGCACCAGCCCGGGGTCCTGCAGCAGCGGATTCAGGTCGCGCCCGTCGGCAGCGGCGGGCAACAGACGTTCGAACGGGTTCGAGGTAAATAGCATGAACAGCAGGAAGCCCACCGCAACCAATCCCATCACACCCAGCACGCGCGCCACCATTTCCTCCGGCAAATGCCTGCTGTACACGGCGACGGCCAATACCCATGCGGATAGAATGAATGCCCACAGCAACAGCGAGCCTTCATGCCCGCCCCACACGGCGGCGACGCGATATGCGGCGGGAAGCTGCGAATTAGAATGCTGCGCCACATACAGCACGGAAAAATCGTTGGCGACGAATGCATAAGTCAGGCAGGCAAACGCGATGGTAATAAACACAAACTGACCGTACGCCAGCGGGCGCGCGACGCCCATCAATACCGTATTGTCGCGCGCCGCACCGATAATCGGCAGTGCGCCTAGGCAAGCCGCCAGAAACAACGAAACAATTAATGAGAAATGACCAATCTCTGGAATCATGCTGAAGCTTTCAAAAATTATTTAGCGGCAGGCATCGCAGGCGCGTGCGCCGGAGTTGCCGCAACGGCGGAAGCGTTTGCAGTCTCGCCTTTCTTCAACGCATCGGCGGCCTCGGGCGGCATATAGTTCTCGTCATGCTTGGCGAGCACCTCGTCGGCGTGCATCACGCCGTCGGCCTCGACCTTGCCTTGTGCGACCACGCCTTTGCCTTCCGTGAATAAATCCGGCAGGATGCCCTTGTAAACGACTGGTATGCTTTTGTGCTTGTCGGTAATCACGAAATTCACCGTCAACCCATCCGTCTGCCGCTTCACGCTGCCTTCCTGGACCAGGCCGCCGATGCGGAAACTGCGCCCGTGCGGCGCCTCATTGTTGAATACCTGGGTCGGTGTGAAATACAGGCTGACGTTTTTATCCAGCGCGTTCAGCACCAAGCCGACAACCAAGGCCAATGCGGCAACGGCAACCACGATAAACATAAATCTTTTCTGGCGCGGTTTCATAATTAGTTATTTTCCTCGGCTTCGTCTTCCGCCTCACGCATCAGACGCACCTGCTGCAAGGTGATTTTTCTCTTGTGTATCACCATCGCGATCTCAATCACAAAAACGAGCAATGCAACGGCGTACGAACCCAGCCAAACATAGGTGAGCGGATTTTCCCGCATCCAGATATCCAGGCCGCTCATTGTTGCACCTCCGACACGTTACTGGCGAAACCAGCAGATTGCGGGATAACCAGCCACTTGCCAGCTTGCTGGCTTAGTGGATTGGCTAGTAGTTTCACCAGGAGGTGCAATGCGGTCATTCCCGCACTCGTCGCATTCGCGCACCGTGTCATGACCGCACCTCCGGCAATTCATTGATCCAGGTGGTGTTCCGTTCGCGCTCTAGGATGATGCTGCGCACACGCGCCAGAACCACCGCAATCGCATACAGCCAGCAGGCTGCCAGTGTGATGAACATGGCCTGCTGCATCGCGACATGCATGCTGGTGCCGCTAAATTTGATGGTCGAGCCCTGATGCAGGGTATTCCACCATTTGACCGAAAAATAAATGATCGGCACGTTCACCGAGCCCACGATCGCCAACAGTGCACTGGCGCGGTCGGCGCGGCGCGGGTCGTCGATCGAGGCGTGCAGCGCGATGAAGCCTAGGTACAGGAACAGCAGGATGAGTTCGGATGTCAGGCGCGCATCCCAGACCCACCATGCGCCCCACATCGGCTTGCCCCACAATGCGCCAGTCCACAACGAAATGAAGGCGAACAGCGCGCCGGTGGGCGCGATGGCGGTAGCCATCATGGCCGACAGGCGGGTATTGAAAATCAATCCCAGCGCCGCATAGGCCGCCATGACCAGATAAAGAAACATGGATAGAATGGAAGACGGCACATGAATGAAAATGATGCGGTAAAACTCGCCTTGCTGGTAATCGACCGGCGCGACCGCAAAGCCGATATACAAACCAACGGCGAACAATATCGCGGAAGAGAACGCGAACCACGGAATCATCTTCCCGGCTAGGCCGTAGAAGGTAGTGGGAGCGGAATATTTGAACCAGTTTATTGCCAACTTATTACTCCATCGAAATACGTAACGCCTGCGCCGTCACCCACGGGGTAAACACCAGAGCCAACACCAGCAACGCGCCCAACAGGGACAGGTGCGACACCGCGCTTAACCCGGTTGAAACCGCTTCGACTGCACCGGTGCCAAAAATCAGTACCGGAATACACAGCGGCAATACCAACAGCGACAACAGCACACCGCCACCGCGTAAGCCCAGCGTCAGCGCCGCGCCAATCGCACCAATCATGCTCAATATCGGCGTTCCCAACAGCAGGCCGATAATCAACACACCAAGCGCCTGCACCGACATATCAAACTGCAAACCCAGCACCGGAGCCATCAACACCAGCGGCAAACCGGACACCATCCAGTGCGCCGTCATCTTGCCCAGCACCAGCATGGACAACGGCTGTGGGGCCAGCATCATTTGCTCCAGCGTGCCATCCAGATAATCGGCCGAGAACAACCGTCCCAGCGACAGCATCGAAGACAACAGCGCCGCCACCCACAACACGCCCGCAGCCATCTTGCGCAACATGTTCATTTCCGGCCCGACGCCCAGCGGAAACAGGCTGACCACCATCACGAAAAAGATCAGCGTGGTAAGCACGTCCGCGCGGCGACGCATCGCCAGCACCAGATCTCGCCGTATCACCAGCGCCAGCAAACCAAGCAAGGTGGATTTCTTCATGCCCGTTTAACCGTCATGAGAGGGACAAACTGCGCATTTCCACCCCTGCAATTTGCAGTGGTTGATGCGTGGTAAAAATTATCATCCCTTGCCGCGCCAAATGTTCCGCAACCAACTCCTGAATCAACGCCACGGCTCCGACATCCAGCGCGGTCAAAGGTTCATCCAGTATCCACAACCTGGCATCGCTGACCAGCAAGCGCGCCAGCGCCACGCGCCGCCGCTGACCTTGCGAAAGCACCTTGGTCGGCAGCCTCTCGCGGCCGCGCAAGCCCATGCGGCGCAACACAGCCAGCGCCCCTTTTTCATCCAGCTCAATCCCCGAAAGGCCAGCCGAAATGCGCAAATTCTCCAGCGCACTTAACTCATCCTTGATGGCATTCAAATGCCCTAGGTACAGCACCTCGGCATAATAATCCTCATCCAGATCGCGGGTGTTCCCACCGCACCAGGTAATCGCCCCTTCATCCGGCATCATGAAGCCGCACAATGTGCGCAACAAGCTGGTTTTGCCGCTGCCGTTCGCACCTTGCACTTGCATGATCTGCCCGGAATGCAAAGCAAAGCTCAATCCGGAAAACAAGCGATGATCGCCGCGGCTGCACGCAAGATTGCTGACTTCCAGCATGAATGGAAAAGCCCGAATGTTGAACAGCGCGGGATTATATACGATTGCATCAGATGGATGCATTTGCAGTTATAATCGCGCACCTTTGACCAACCATCTATGAGGGACAGCATGGGATTTCTGGCCAACAAACGCATTTTGATTACCGGCATGATCAGCAACCGCTCTATTGCTTATGGCATTGCGCAAGCTATGCACCGCGAAGGCGCAGAGCTGGCCTTTACCTATCAGGGCGAACGGGTACGCAGCCGTGTGGAGGATATGGCCAAGGAGTTTGGCAGCGAGATGGTCTTCCAGTGCGATGTCGGCAGTGATGATGATATCGCCCAATTATTTGCCGATCTGGGCAAATGCTGGGATGGATTTGACGGCTTTGTCCACTCTATTGCCTACGCACCGCGCGAGGCGCTGGACGGCGAGTTTCTGGATGGGTTCAGCCGCGAGGCTTTTCGCATCGCCCATGACATCAGCGCCTACAGCTTTCCGGCTATGGCCAAAGCCGCTTTGCCGATGATGGAAGGCCGCAATGCAGCTCTGTTGACACTGAGCTACCTCGGCGCCGTGCGCACCATGCCGCACTACAATGTAATGGGTATGGCTAAGGCCAGCCTGGAGGCCAGCGTACGTTACCTTGCGATGCAACTGGGACGCAAGGGGATACGCGTGAACGGCATCTCTGCCGGGCCGATCAAGACACTGGCTGCGGCCGGCATTGCCGATTTCGGCAAGTTGCTCAGCTACAACGAGAAACATGCGCCACTCAAGCGCAATGTAACCATCGAAGAAGTAGGCAATGCCGCCGCCTTCCTGTGCAGCGACCTAGCCAGCGGCATCACCGGCGAGATCAGCTACGTGGACGGTGGCTTCAACACCACCGCTTTGGGCACGACCGAAGCATAACCGGCATATAACAAATAAAAACGCCACCCTCCGGTGGCGTTTTTGTTGTCATGCCGCACACGGAATCAGGGCTGCTCTGTTTAATTACTTGGCGCCGTCTCTGGCAAATTTACTTTGACAGTCGCCTGCTGTTTGGCGTCGGCCAGATAGGCCCGGAACATCTCCTCGCCTGTCAGTTGACGCAATTGTTGCGCATAGCGGGCACGTTTTGCATCGTCAGGTTTCTCGCCTTCCTTGACAGCATCAATACGCACCAGCAGATAGCCGTTTTGCTGCGCTTCCGCTCCGACATACCGCGGCAGCCTGGCCGCGTCCATCTGGAATATTTTTCGTACCAATTCCTTATCCAATGAGCCTTGTTGAGCACGGGTAATGGTCTTGGCAGCAGTCCAATTCAGCGCGGGCTTATCGCCACGCTGCAATTGCTCCAGCAGTGTCTTGCCCTGCTTGGCAGCCAGCTCCAATGCCTGTTGATGCAGCAATTTCTGGCGGATCATTTCCTGCACTTCGTCCAGCGCACGCGTGGCGGCTGGCTTGTATTCCAGAATCCGCGCAGCAACCAGCGTATTGGCCGCCACTTCAATCGCAGCGGTATTGCGTTTGTTTTTCACGGTTTCATCGGTAAAAATCGCCTGCAACATTTTTGCCGTCCAGGGCTCGCCCGCAGCCTCACCCTTGACCAGCCATCCGCTCTGTTCAATTTTCGCACCAGTCAAATCGGCAGCCGGCTTCAGGGTATCGCTTTGCTCATAAACGGTATTGCTGAATTTTTCCGCCAGCTCTGCAAACATATCAGTTGCCTTTTGCTGGCGCAGCTTATTGATGATACCTTCACGCGCCTCGTCAAACGGCATAAGTCTGGCGGGTTTAACCGCAAGCAGTTTGATGATGTGGTAGCCAAAATCTGATTTTACCAGCTCGCTGATTTCACCTTGTTTAAGCGTAAAGGTGGCATCTTCGAATGGCTTGACCATCATGCCGCGACCAAAAAAACCCAAGCTGCCGCCATTTGCGGCGGAGCCAGGGTCTTGCGAATTCTGCTTGGCCAAATCGGCAAATCCGGCAGGATTTTTCCTGGCTTGTTGCAGTAGCTGCTCGGCCTTTGCCTTGGCAGTATCCTGTTCTGCTTGTGGCGCAGAGGTCGCTACTGCAATCAGGATATGCGCCGCTTGGCGTTCTTCCAGTGTGCCAAAATCGCTCTGATGCTCGTCATAATACTTACGCGCATCCTCTGTTTTCACCTCGGCTTTTGCCTGCAAATTATCCGCCGAAAACCTCACGTACTCGACTTTGGCCTGCTCCTGGACTTGAAACTCCTTTGGGTTTTGCTCGTAATATTTTTTTAGCGCGGCCTCGTCCACTTTTGCCTGTGCCATAAAGGGCTGGAATGATATAGGCGAGGTGCTCACCACCCGTTGTTGTTCATACAAGCTGATGATGTTATCTGCAACGCTGTTCGATGCAAACCCATTCTGTATGTAAGAATCACGGATCTGCTGGCCGGCCAAATCGCTTCGTAGGCGTGCCTCAAACATCAACGGCGACATACTCTGATTTGCCAGCGCAGCTTCATAGCGTTTTTTATCGAACTTCCCGTTATCCTGAAACGCTTCAACACCCTGAATAACCTGAAACAGCTGCTCGTCGCTGACTGCCAGACCGACAGCCCTGGCACGCTCAATCAGCAAGCGCTGTGCAACCAGACTGTCCATTGCCGCACGCCTCATTTCTGGGTTATCAAGCATCGCCGCATCAAAATTGGCTCCCAGCATTTGGCGCAATCGATCCTGCTGTTGGCGCAACGCATTTTCAAATTCCCGCTGAGTAATTTTTGCATCGTTCACCGTCGCAGCCACTTCTGCCGTATTTCCGGATTG
>DASTNS010000069.1:0-36134 GCA_035720625.1 Gallionella sp.
CCGCGCTTGGCGCGCTCGCGCCATGCGGCGCGGTCGCCGATCTTCGGCGCGCCGCCTTCGCCCGTCGTGTGGCACTTGCCGCACGCGGCCGCCACCACTTCGCTGCCGGTGCGCTCCTTGCTGGCGGTCACGTTCACCGGCGCGACGACCGCCGGCGCCTTCCACGCGGCGCCGGCTGCGGTAGCCATGTATACGACCGCGCGCTCGACTTCGACGTCGGCGAGATCGGTGGCGCCGCCCTTCGGAGGCATCGCGCGAATGCCCTTCAGCGCGTGATCGACCGTCGTCGCCTGTCCCTGCGCGATCACTTTCGCCCACGCGGCCTTGTCGCCGAATTTCGGCGCGTTGAGCACGCCTGCCGCGTGGCACGTCTTGCAGACCTGGCCGTAGACCTGCTCGCCGGTGAGCTGGCCCTTCGGTCCCGACGCCGCCGCGAGCTGGACCTGTCCGACCGGCTGGATCCGCGCGAGGATTGCCGCATCGTCTTCATGCGAGCCCTTGGCCCCGCTCGTGACGAGCTGCGACAGAAGCGCGGCGAGCCCGATCGGTATGGCGAAGGCCAGGACGACGACGACGATGAGCTGCTTCGGCGTCTTGATCGGGGAGACGTGCTGATCGTGTTCCTGCATGGTCGTTCCTGGTCCGAAGAGATTGCCGCGGAGCGGTTTTTCGTTGGGAGATTCGTCGCGGACCGTCGCGCGCGAGCTTTCGGCGCCCGGACGGAAAATGGCGCGACATTATACCGCGGCTGGACGCTCGTTCGAGGGGCACGGTAGAATGCCGATCCGCGCGCCCGTAGCTCAGCTGGATAGAGTGTTGGTTTCCGAAGCCAAAGGTCACAGGTTCGACTCCTGTCGGGCGCGCCAGATTCAGAAACGGAATTTGCCTGCCTTATGAAACTGTCGAGCAACTTGTGCACTGGCACCCCCTTCGTGCGGATTAACTTGCCTGATCAGAGGTGCCCATCATGCTGATCCAGCTTGCCATCATCGGGTTGATCGCGGCCATGCTGCCGCTGGCGATCGTCTGGGTGTCCGATGATTCGGACAAATACCGCAAACTGGTATGGGTCACCCTGTTCCTGACATTTGACCTGATCATGTTCGGCGCCTTCACCCGGCTGACCGATTCCGGCCTCGGCTGCCCGGATTGGCCGGGTTGCTACGGGCAGGCCGACCCGATGCGGGCGCACGCGGATATCAGCGCCGCCGAAGCCGCGATGCCGACCGGCCCGGTGACGGTCATGAAGGCCTGGATCGAAATGATCCATCGCTACCTGGCCATGGCCATCGGCGTGCTGATCATCTCGATCATGGCGATCGCATGGCGCAAGTGGCAGCAAAGCAGGGAGACGCGTTTCGCGCCGTGGTTCGCGACGGCACTGTTCGGCTTCGTCTGCCTGCAAGGCGCTTTCGGCGCATGGACAGTCACGATGAAACTGCAGCCGATCATCGTGACCACCCACCTGCTGCTGGGTATGACCCTGCTGACGCTGCTGACCTGGCTCGGCGCGTGCCAGACCGATCATGCGCCGGTGGCGCGAGAGGCAGGGGTGTTGCGTCTGCCTGCGTTGCTGGCGGCGATATTGCTGACGACCCAGATCGCGCTCGGTGGCTGGGTCAGCAGCAACTATGCGGCATTGGCCTGCACGGATTTCCCCCTGTGCCAGGGCACGCTGCTGCCGCCGATGGATTTTGCCCATGGGTTTACACTATGGCGCGACCTCGGCAAGACCGCCAGCGGCGAATTCCTGCCTTTCCCGGCCTTGACCGCGATCCACTGGACGCACCGCCTCTTCGCCTTTGCCGTGATCGCGTTGCTCGCCTGGGTGGCGCTCAAGGCCCGTAAGATCGGCGGGTTGCACAAGACCGCGCGCTGGCTACTGGCCGGGATCGCGCTGCAATTCATGACCGGCGTTCTGACGGTCTTCCTGAATTTTCCGTTGGCGCTGGCGGTGATCCATAATGGCGGCGCGGCACTTCTCGTGCTGTTGCTGGTCATGCTAAATTACAAAATCCGGCTTGCAAGATGAAATTTTGCATGTCGAAAGGCATGGCACTGACGGCCTCTTGGGATACCCCAAATTATTCACCCTCAGCTCTGATGAGGGTACACAATTCGAAATGTACATCAAATAAGTGGAGGTGCTGACACAGCCCGTATGAGTGATTTGCTGTTAGCCAAATTCTCGCAATACTTCCGCCCGCGCCTGATCGATGCCCTGCACGGTTATGATAAAGCGCGCTTCACCACCGACATCATTGCCGGCATCACCGTCGGCGTCATTGCCCTGCCGCTGGCCATTGCTTTTGCCATAGCCTCCGGCGCAAAGCCGGAAGCAGGCATCTTCACTGCGATCATCGCCGGTTTCATCATTTCCGTCCTTGGCGGTTCGCGCGTGCAGATCGGCGGACCGACCGGCGCATTCATCGTCATTGTGTACGGCATCATCATGCAGTATGGCTACGCCAATCTGCTGATCTGCACCATGATGGCGGGTGTAATACTGGTAGCGATGGGGCTGACACGCATGGGCAACCTCATCAAGTTTTTCCCGCGCCCGTTGATCATCGGCTTCACCAACGGCATCGCGGTACTGATCATCCTGAGCCAAGTAAAGGAATTTTTCGGCTTACAGATCGAGGTGATGCCAGCCGATTTTGTGCACAAGCTGCAAGCCATCTACCATGCTGCCCCCACGGTAGACGTCATCACACTGCTATTGGCGGCCTGTTCGGCGCTATTCATCTGGTTCTACCCGAAAGCCTGGGCGCAGAAGCTGCCCTCGCCCATCGTCGCACTGGTGCTCGGCACAGCCATTGTTGCATTGTTTAAACTGCCCGTGGAGACCATTGGCACCCGCTTCGGTGGTATCCCGCAAGGCTTGCCGACCTTCGATCCGCCGGAATTTACTTTTGCCACGCTACGCTATTTGATGGCGCCGGCAATGACCATCGCGTTGCTTGGTGCGATCGAATCGCTGCTTTCGGCAGCGGTGGCGGACGGCATGATCGACGATAAGCATGACCCGAATCAGGAGTTGGTCGCGCAGGGCATCGCCAACATCGCCACACCGTTCTTCGGCGGCATTCCCGCCACCGGCGCGATCGCGCGTACCGCCACCAATGTGCGTTCCGGTGCCACCAGCCCAATTGCAGGTATCGTGCATGCACTTACCCTGCTGGTTATTGTGCTGGTCGCTGCACCGCTCGCCACCTACATTCCGCTCGCCACCCTCTCTGCCATCCTGCTTGTCGTCGCCATCAATATGGGTGAGTGGGAAGGATTCCGCACGCTGAGAAAATACCCGGTCAGCGACAGCGCAGTGCTGTTGGTGACCTTCTTGCTCACGGTGATTTTTGACCTTACCGTAGCAGTTGAAATCGGCATGTTCATCGCGGTTTTTTTCTTCATCAAGCGTATCACCGAGCTCACCCATGTCAGCATCGCGGAAGAATCGCCGCATGTAGATGACGGCGAAGCAACGCTGATACGCAAGGCCGTGCCTAAGGGTGTGGTGATCTACCGCGTATTTGGCGCGCTGTTTTTCGGTGCGGCGGATAAACTGGAAACCATCCTGCAACAGAGTCACACCGATCCGGATGTGCTGATTCTCAAAATGCACGAAGTCATCAGCATGGACGCCAGCGCATTGCATACGCTGGAACATCTGTACGACAAGCTGCGCAAGCACGGCAAGCACCTCATCCTGTGTGGTCCGCATACCCAGCCGTATTTCCTGATGCATCAATCTGGGTTCTTCGAGAAAATCGGCACCGGGAACGTTGTGGCCAATCTGGATGATGCGCTGGCCCGGGCGAAGGCTCTGCTTAAGTAGCGTTTTGCCCGGGTGTCACTACCTCGACTCTCCCGGTGTAGGCCGCGGATACCATCCACAGGTAGGCGCCGTGCGAGGCGATGTCTTCCAGCGCCGCGCGGTGTTCCGGCCGGCTGCCGTCCAGATCGTCCTGCGACCTTTCTTCCCATTCGCCAAGCTGCTCGATCGCGGCCCTGACATGCGGCACGACGCTGTCCACTCCCGTCTCGACCGGCAGCACCAGCCGGTACTCCGGATAGCTGTTCGACATCAGTATCCGGACACGCATCCCGCACCCTGCCACATCAATACCCCACCTTAACGTTTTCCATTTCGGCACCCGGGCGCAAGGTCACTCCCCGGTGCACAGCGGCTGATCCACCCCGGATTCTCTCGGTTTTACGACAATCGTCTGGGTGGCCGGTCTGACGGCCTCGGCGGACTTATCCGGAGCGACGGAAGTTGCCGGTGTGTCGGTTTTTGCCGGCTCGGCAGGTGCGGCCTCCGCCCATACCGTCGAACTTGCTGCAGCAAGCATCGAAGCGGCGATAAAAGAAATAATGGTGCGCATGTCCTCTCCTTTCAAAGGCTGATTATGATCGATTACAACTTTCAGGCATAAATGATCTTCACGTTTTCCGCCCCCAGCGCCTCGCGCAAGCCGTGCAGCAGATCGTCGTGTAGCGTCACCTGCCATGCCTCGCCGAGGCGCAGCTCGCAGCTTGCCTCATCGTTGCAATAGTGGATCTGCACTGGGCATTTGCCGTCGCGGTACGGGGCGAACAGTTTCTTGAGCTGCGCGACGCTGGCTTTGCCGTTGCAGCGCAACGCCAATTGCTGCGCGAAGGCGGAGCGCGCCGATGCGAAGTCGAACAGCTCGTCGGCATTCACGCGCACGCTATCGGTATACGAATCCAGGCTGGCCTTGCCGTGCACCACCAGCAGCTCATCCTCGCGTATCCACGGGCGGCTCGGCTCATACAGGTCGTTGAATACGGTCACCTCGATCTGCGCGCCGCCGTCGTCCAGCGTGACCACCGCCATGCGCCCGCGCCGCGTCTGCTGGATGCGCAACCCGGCCACGATGCCCGCCAGCACTACCGGCACGCCGCGCGGCCTGCCCTGTCCACCGTTGCCGTAACCGCCGCCGTTCGACGTCTTGCCGACGAACTGCGGCGTGAGATCGCCCAGCCGTACCTTGATGAAGCTCGCCAGTTCCTTCTCGTATTCCTGGTAGGGATGACCGCCGAGATAGAAGCCCAGGCTGGTTTTCTCATGCGCAAGCTGTTCGCGCAGCCGCCAGCGCGGCACATCGGCATGCTGTACGGTCAGTGCGGCATCCGCCTCGTCGTCGCCAAACAGGTTGTTCTGGTTTGCCGCGCGCGCGTGCTGGTCGGCGCTCGCCAGCGCGGCATCCAGCGTCGCCATCAGGCAGGCGCGATGGGTGTTGATGCCGTCGAACGCGCCGGCACGGATCAGCGCCTCGACGGTGCGCCGGTTGACGATGCGCTTGTCCACGCGGCGGCAGAAATCGAACAGATCCCTGAATGCGCCGCTTTCGCGCGCCTGGACGATGTTCTCGACGGCTGCCTCTCCGGTACCCTTGACCGCGCCCAGGCCATAGGCGATGGTCTTCTCGTCCACCGGGGAAAACATGTAGCCCGAGCTGTTCACGTCCGGCGGCAGGATGCGCAGGCCCTGATGCCGCGCATCGTCGTAAAAGATGCGCACCTTGTCGGTATTGTCCATGTCCGCCGACAGCGTCGCCGCCATGAAAGCGGCCAGATGGTGCGCCTTGAGGTAGGCAGTCTGGTAGGCCACCAGCGCGTAGGCAGCGGCGTGCGACTTGTTGAAGCCGTAGCCGGCGAACTTCTCCATCAGGTCGAACAGTTCGCCGGCCTGCTCCTCGGACGTGCCGTTCCTGAGCGCGCCACCGACGAAGATCTCGCGCTGCTGCGCCATCTCCTCGGGCTTCTTCTTGCCCATCGCGCGGCGCAGCAGGTCGGCACCGCCGAGGCTGTAGCCGCCCACGATCTGCGCCATTTGCATCACCTGCTCCTGGTAGACCATGATGCCGTAGGTCTCGCGCAGCACCGACTCGACCGCGGGATGCGGATATTCGAACGCGGCACCTTCCTTGCGCCGGCAGAAATCCGGGATCAGGTCCATCGGCCCGGGGCGGTACAGCGCCACCAGCGCGATGATGTCCTCGAAGCGATCCGGCCTGGCCAGCTTCAGCATGTCCTTCATGCCGCGCGATTCGAGCTGGAACACCGCGGTGGTGTTCGCGGTCTTGAAGATGCGTTCGTAGGTTGGCTTGTCGTCGAGCGGAATGGTTTCGATGTTGAAGGCGCTGTCCTCGGCCTTCAATCCGCGCACATACTTCACCGCCCAGTCGATGATGGTCAGCGTGCGCAGGCCGAGGAAGTCGAACTTCACCAGGCCGACCGCCTCGACGTCGTCCTTGTCGAACTGGCTGACCACGCTGGCCTCGGAATCGGCGCAATACAGCGGGCAGAAATCGGTGAGCCTGCCCGGCGCGATCAGCACGCCGCCCGCGTGCATGCCGACGTTGCGCGTCAGGTCCTCGAGGCGTTCGGCGAGCTCCAGCAGCTCCGGCACGCCCTCCTCGCGCTCGGCGATGGCGTTGATCTCGGGCTCCATCTCGCGTGCCTTGGCGAGCGATACCGGCTTCACGCCCTCTACCGGGATTGCCTTGGACAGGCTGTCGCACAGCCCGTAGGGAAAATCCATCACGCGCCCGACGTCGCGGATCACCGCCTTGGACGCCATCGTGCCGAAGGTGGCGATCTGCGACACGCACTGCGTACCGTATTTCTTCTTCACGTAGTCGATGACGCGTTCGCGCCCGTCCTGGCAGAAGTCCACGTCGAAGTCGGGCATCGAGACACGCTCGGGATTGAGGAAGCGCTCGAACAGCAGCCCGTAGCGCAGCGGATCGAGATCGGTGATGCCGAGGCTGTAGGCCACCAGCGAACCCGCACCGGAGCCGCGCCCCGGACCGACCGGCACGCCGTTCTCCTTCGCCCAGCGGATGAAGTCCGCCACGATCAGGAAGTAGCCGGGGAAGCCCATCTTGATGATGGTCTCGGTCTCGAACGCGAGCCGCTCCCGGTACTCCGGGAGCTTCGCGGTACGCTCCGCCTCGCCCGGATAGAGCAACATCATGCGCTGCTGGAGACCCAGCTCCGCCTGCTCGCGCAGGTAGTCGTCCAGCCCCTGCCCGCCCGGGGTGGGAAAATCCGGCAGGCGCGGCTTGCCCAGCACGAGGGACAGGTTGCAGCGCCGTGCGATCTCCACGCTGTTCTGCAACGCCTCCGGCAGGTCGGCAAACAGCTCGGCCATCTCGGCCTGCGTCTTGAAGTATTGCTGCGCGGTAAATTTTTTGGCACGGCGCTTGTCGTTCAGCACATAGCCCTCGGAAATGCACACCCGCGCCTCGTGCGCCTTGAAGTCGTCCGCGGCAAGGAACTGCACCGGATGGGTCGCGACCATCGGCAGGCCAAGCCCGGCGGTGAGTTGCGCCGCTGCCTGGATGTAATGCTCTTCGTCGGCGAATCCGGTGCGCTGCACCTCGAGGTAATAGCGGTTGTTGAACAGCCCCGCCCATTCCCGCGCAAACTGTTCGGCCTGTTTCGCGTTGCCCGACAGCAGCGCGCTTCCGACATCGCCGAGATGCGCACCGGACAGCGCGATCAGCCCGGCCGTGCCTTCGTGCAGCCATTCGCGGCGCAGCTCGGCGCGGCCGCGATGCTGGTTCTCCAGATAGGCGCGCGACAGCAGGCGGCACAGCAGCAGATACCCCTCGCGCGACTGGCACAGCAGCAGCAGGCGATGCGGCCGGTCGCGGTCGGCCTCGTTGCTGACGAACACGTCGCAGCCGATGATGGGCTTGAGGCCTTTGCCGCGAGCGCCCTGATAGAACTTCACCAGCCCGAACACGTTGTTCAGGTCGGTCAATGCCAGCGCCGGCATGCCATCCTTCTGCGCTGCGGCGACCGCCTCATCCACGCGCAGCATGCCATCCGAGATGGAATATTCGCTGTGCAGGCGGAGGTGGATAAAGGATGGTTGCGGCATGATGGAAACGTGAGAATTCGAGCAGCGATTTTAGCACCGTCGGCAACGCAAAAATTTCTTACCGGCGATTCAAAACGTTAGAATCCACTTTCCTCCACTTCGCCACCCTGACTTCACGTGCATCCGTCCCTCACCCCGCAACGTGAGCGTTACCTGCTGCTGACCCTTGCGGGCATCCAGTTCAGTCACGTGCTGGACTTCATGATCATGATGCCGCTCGGCCCGATCCTGATCGCCGAGTTTGGCATCACCACGCACGAGTTCGGCCTGCTGGTCGCGTCCTACAGTTTCAGCGCCGCGCTGTCCGGCCTGCTCGCCGCCACCTTCGTCGACCGCTTCGAGCGCAAGCGCCTGCTGCTCACAATGTTCGCCATGTTCGGCCTAGCGACGCTGGCCTGCGGGCTGGCTCCAGGCTATGCAACCTTGCTGATCGCGCGCGGCCTGGCCGGCGCGTTCGGCGGCGTGATGGGCGCGCTGGTACAGACCATGATTGGCGACGTGATCCCGTTCGCGCGGCGCGCCCGCGCCAGCAGCATGGTGTCGGCCGCCTTTTCGGTCTCCACGGTGGCCGGCGTACCCCTGTCGTTGTGGCTGGCCAACCACTTCCAGTGGCGCGCGCCGTTCGTCTTCATCACCGCGCTGGTCGCACTGTTCATCCTCGTCGGCCTGCGCGTGTTGCCGGAGATGTGCCAGCACATCAGCGCCGAGAAACAGGCGCATCCGTTCGCTGCGATGTTCATCGTGCTGCGCGACGCCAACCACCTGCGTGCGCTGCTGTTCTCCGCCATGATCATCTTCTCCGGCTTCACGGTGATTCCCTACATCACCCTCTACTCGGTGCACAACGTCGGCATCTCGCAGCACGACATCCCGCTCGTCTATCTCGCGGGCGGCTCGGCCACGCTGATCACTTCCCGGCTGATCGGCTACTGGGCCGATTTGCGCGGCAAGGTCAGGGTCTATCGTACGGTCGCTACCGCCGCGCTGCTGCCGCTGCTGGTGGTGACGCATATCGGCATCGTGCCGCTCTGGCTGTGGCTGATTTGCACCACGGCATTTTTCGTATTGGTGTCGGGGCGCATGATTCCGGCAATGGCGATCATCACTTCGGCGGCGCAACCCAGACTGCGCGGCACCTTCATGTCGCTCAACGCCACCACGCAGGCGTTCGCGATGGGCTTGGCCTCGACGCTGGCGGGCTTCATTATCACCCAGGACGCTAGTGGCAAGATCGTCGATTACGCAACGGTGGGCTATGTGGCGATGGCGGCGAATACGCTGGCGATCTGGTTCGTCGCGCGCATCGTGATGCACGATCCGCGTGTTATGGTGCCGGATGTCAGCAATGTATCAAGTTCCAAAGGGGTTGAGAATTAGCATTTAATATTCTAATAGATCAACGAATAACATGATTGAAATGCTACGTGATAGGGGTATCAATCATGCTTATACATGTGAACACGCAAGACTCATTTGATATAAAATTTTCGCCAATTTAAGTATTGAGTATTTAAACGTTGAACGTCCGGTTGAACTCGCAGTCGCAAGTCGACATTCAATATAAACAATATTGACCACTTTACGGATACCCCCAATTCAAGATGTGCATAGCTAGCCGGTTTGCAGCGAAAATGCTCATTTTCGTTTGCCTATTGGTCACGGGACAAACGGCACACGCGGGCGAGAAAGTCACCATTGCCGCTGCCGCTGATCTCAAGTTTGCGCTGGACGAAATCGTCGTGCTGTTCAACAAGGCGCATCCTGCGGACCAGGTGGAAACCATCTACGGCTCATCCGGCAAATTTCAGACGCAAATCCGGCAGGGCGCGCCTTTCGATCTGTATTTCTCCGCCGATATTGCCTATCCGCGCGCGCTCAAAGCGGAAGGCTTTGCCGCTTCCGAGGTACAACCTTACGCGGTGGGGCGCATCGTGTTGTGGAGTCCGTCGCGCGATGTCGGCAAAATGACGCTCGCCGATCTCGCCGATCCGGCCATCCGCAAGATTGCCATCGCCAACCCGAAGCACGCACCCTACGGCAAGCGCGCCGAGGAGGCGCTGAAAGCGGCGGGCGTGTGGGAGAAAGTGGAAGTCAAACTGGTCTATGGCGAGAACGTCGCGCAGGCCGCGCAGTTCGCGCAGAGCGGTAATGCGCAGGTCGGCATCGTCGCGTTGTCGCTGGCGCTTAGCCATGAACTGGCGAAGCAGGGCGGCTACGCACTGATTCCCGACAAGCTGCACCAACCGCTGGAGCAGGGCTTCATCGTCACCCGGTGCGCCACCGATAATCCGCTGGCGCAGGCCTTTGCGCGCTTCATGGCGGGACAGGAGGCGCGTGCGGTCATGACGCGTTACGGTTTTGGGTTGCCGGGCGAAGTAAAATAACGCGATGGAACTCACCTTCTCTGCCGCCGACCTGTCTGCAATCTGGCTTACCTGCAAGCTGGCCACGGTGGTGACCGTCATCCTGCTGCTCATCGGCACTCCGATCGCTTGGGGCTTGGCGCGCACCCGCTCCTGGTGGAAAGGACCGGTGAGTGCGGTGGTGGCACTGCCCATCGTACTGCCTCCCACGGTGCTGGGTTTTTACCTGCTGGTGGCGATGGGGCTGAACGGCCCGCTCGGCCATCTCACGCAATCTTTGGGGATCGGCCTGCTGCCGTTTACCTTTGCCGGGCTGGTGATCGCCTCGGTGTTCTATTCATTGCCGTTCGTGGTGCAGCCACTGCAGAACGCCTTCGAGGCGATTCCAGAACGCGCGCTGGAAACCGCCGCGACGCTGCGCGCTTCCGCGCAGGACACTTTTTTCAGCGTGGCACTGCCGCTGGCCAAGCCCGGCTTGCTCACCGCGTCGGTGCTCGGTTTCGCGCATACCATCGGCGAATTTGGCGTGGTGCTGATGATCGGCGGCAATATTCCGGACAGGACGCGCGTGGTGTCGGTGCAGATTTACGACCATGTAGAGGCGATGGAATATGCCGCGGCGCACTGGCTGTCGGCGGGGATGGTGGTGTTCGCCTTTGTCGTGCTGCTGGCCTTGTACACGCTTAACCCGACGGGAAAACGCAAATGATTTTGGAGAACACAACCAGGGATAAAAGCTTTGTTGGTTCATGGCACTGTATTGCCTTCGTAGGTGCGGATTTATCCACACATGGCCTGGTGTTCGTGCGAATGAATTCGCACCTACAAACCTCTCAATTACGTTTTCCAGGATGATCGCCGCCCGCTTCAAACTCACCTACGCCAACTTTGCGCTGGATGTGGATTTACAGTTTCCGGCGCGCGGTGTCATCGCGCTGTTCGGCCCGTCCGGCTCGGGCAAGACGACCTTGCTGCGTTGCATCGCCGGACTGGAACATACCGCCAACGGGATGTTTCAGGTGAAGGATGAAGTGTGGCAGAGCGGCGAAAAATTTATGCCGGTGCACCGGCGTCCGCTGGGTTATGTGTTCCAGGAGGCCAGCCTGTTTCCGCATCTGTCGGTGCGGCAGAATCTGGAATACGGCCTGAAGCGCATTCCGTCCGGGCAGCGCAAGGTGCAACTGGAACGGGTGGTGGAATGGCTCGGCCTGAGCAAGCTGATCGAACGCGATAGCCCAGCCGGCCTGTCCGGCGGCGAACGGCAGCGCGTCGCCATCGCCCGCGCGCTGCTTACCAGCCCGCGCCTGCTGCTGATGGACGAGCCGCTCTCGGCGCTGGATGCCGCCAGTAAGCGCGAAATCCTGCCGTATCTAGAAGTCTTGCACGGCGAACTGGAAATCCCGGTGATCTATGTCAGCCATGCGCTGGATGAAGTGGCGCGGCTGGCCGACCAGCTGGTACTGATGGAGCAGGGGCGCGTCATCGCCAGCGGCGCATTCAACGAAATTCTCGGGCGGCTGGATTTGCCTACGGCGCATCTGGATGATGCAGGTTCGGTGATTGAAGCCAACGTGGCCGTCCATGACGCAGAATATCACCTCACCCGGCTGGATTTTTCCGGCGGTAGCCTGTGGGTGAGCAAGGTGGAGCATGCCATTGGCAGCATGGTGCGCGCTCGCATGCTGGCGCGCGACGTGAGCATCGCCACCGCCGCGCCTCAGGGTTCCAGCATCAGCAACATTCTCGCGGCGCGCATCGACGACATCCGCGACGAGGGGCCGGACCGCGTTGTTCTACGGCTAACTGTCGGTAGTGAGTATATAGTGCTGTCACGCATCACCCGCCGTTCGCGCGACCAACTTCGACTGGCGCCGGGCATGGAGGTGTTCGCGCAGGTGAAGAGCGTGGCGTTGATTGCGTAGTACAATTCCCTCCCCCGATCCCATCACGTGGAGTCAATCCTAAATGAGCCGTCTGTTATTGATAATTGCCATTGCGGCAGTGATTTACCTGTTGATCAGGTCTTACCGCAAGCAGGCGCCGCAGCAGGATAAGCCAACTGCCGAGGACATGGTGCGCTGCGCCCATTGCGGCGTGCATCTGCCCAAGGGCGAAAGCGTCCAGGCTGGCGGGCAATTCTTTTGCGGCGCGGAACATCGTGATGCCTATCGCAAGTAAACAACGCGATGCAGCCGGGTGCCGCATAAACCTACGTTGAGTGTAATGGCTGACAAGCTTATTGCAGAGTTTCCCCCTGTCGATTTCTGGCGCTCCCTGCGCTATTTCAACCTGTACCGGTTGACGCTGGCCAGCCTGTTTGTGTTTCTCGCCGGGACATTCGGCCCTTCGCTGTCGTTGGGCGAGCGTAACTGGACGGTATTTTTTGTTGCCAGCCTGATTTATGCGGCAGTGGTGATGATTTCCTTTATCCCGCTTCAGTTGCGCTGGCCGCGTTTTACCTGGCAACTGGCCGGACAGGTTGGCGGCGATATTGTAGGCCTGTCGGTACTTTCCTATGCCAGCGGCGGGATACAGAGCAGTATCAGCATGTTGCTGCTGGTTTCGCTGGCGGCCGCAGGGATGGTCAGCCGCGGTAAAATCCCCCTGTTCTTTGCCGCGCTGGCGAGTATTGCCGCGCTGCTGGAGCATTCATATGCGGTGCTGTATGCCGATGCCGTGGCGGCGCAGTATATGCAGGTCGGCCTGCTGTGTGTGTCCTATTTTGCGGTGGCATGGCTGGCGCATACGCTGGCGAAATACGCCGTGGATAGCCAGCAGCTGGCACAACGCCGCGGGCGCGATCTGGTCAACCTGGCCGAAGCGAACCGCCTGGTGATGCGCGATATGCAGGACGGCGTGCTGGTGGTGGATGAACAGGGCGTGATCATGCAGATGAATCCAAGCGCGGCGCGCCTGCTGCGCCACAGCGCGATATCCGGAAGCTCGCTGGTGGAAAATTTCCCGTTGCTGTTCGGGCAGTATGCGCTATGGAAAAGAACCGGCGTGGTCAGCCGCGATACCTTGCAGCTGGATGTCGGGGTGCAGGCAAGGCTGCGTTTTGTTGCGGTCGAGCGGAATGCGGCACATGGCGCAGTGATCTTTCTGGAAGATATGCAGCGCGTTCGCGCAGAGGCGCAGCAGATCAAGCTGGCCGCACTGGGGCGTCTGACCGCCAGCATCGCGCACGAAGTGCGCAACCCGCTGTCGGCGATCAGCTATGCAACAGAATTGATGCAGGAGGAGCAGGGCGATGCCAAGCAGCAGCGGCTGTTGCAAATCGTGCTGGACAACACGCAGCGTATCAACCGCATCGTGCAGGACGTGATGCAGTTGAACCGGCGCGACCGTGCGCAGTCTGAAGTGTTTGAACTGGATGCAATGTTGCGCACTTTTGTGGAAGAGTTTAACTTGGCGGAGCGGCTTGAGCATGGTGTGATGGCGTTGGCTGGGGTGCAGGGTATGGAGGTTTCTTTTGATCGTGGCCATTTGCGCCAGGTACTGTGGAATTTATGCCGCAATGCGCTGCGCTATGGCCGCAAGTTGCCCGGCAGCCTGGCATTGATGATGAGTGTGGAGGATGGACGGGCGATACTGGACGTGCAGGATGACGGTCCGGGCATCTCCGCCGAACACCAGAGCAAGTTGTTCGAGCCATTCTTCACTACCGCAACAGACGGCACCGGTTTGGGCCTGTATGTCGCCAAGGAGTTGTGCGAGGCAAATGGCGTGCTGCTGGAATATCATGGCCATGAAGAACAAACCGGGGAGGGGCGGGTGGGCGCCTGCTTCCGTATAACGTTCGGAGAGCTGCATGGGAATGACGAGGGGCATGAGCATGGGGGGTAGACATCGGGCGAAAAGTGCCACTGTGTTGCTGGTGGACGATGAGCCGGATATTCTGGAATTGCTGGAACTGGCATTGCGCAAGATGGGATTGGAAGTGGAAAGGGCCGGCAATGTGCGCGAGGCATTGACGAAACTGGCGACACGCCGCTATGACCTTTGTCTGACCGACATGCGGATGCCCGATGGCGATGGCTTGCAAGTGGTGCAGCACATCATGCGGAACAATCTGGATGTGCCGGTGGCGGTGATTACCGCGCACGGCAACATGGAAAATGCCATTACCGCGCTCAAGGCGGGCGCATTCGATTACCTAGCCAAACCGGTTTCGCTGGATCAGTTACGCGCCCTGGTGAGATCCGCACTGAGGTTGCCGCAGGCAGGCCCATCTGGCGACAAGATGTTGCTCGGCCATTCGCCTGCGATGCAGAAGGTGCGCGATCTGATCAAGCGTGTGGCGCGCAGCCAGGCGCCGGTGCATATCAGCGGCGAATCGGGCAGCGGCAAGGAACTGGCGGCGCGCCTGATCGTGCAAAGCGGCGCACGGCACGATCAGCCGTTTATTGCGGTGAATTGCGGGGCAATCCCGGGCAACTTGATGGAAAGCGAATTTTTCGGCTGCAAAAAGGGCGCATTTACCGGGGCGGATAAGGATCGGGACGGATTTTTCCAGGCGGCACACGGCGGTACTTTGTTCCTCGACGAGGTGGCCGATCTGCCGCTGGATATGCAGGTCAAGCTGTTGCGCGCGATACAGGAGAAGCGCGTGCGCAAAATCGGAGAGAGCGGCGAAGAAGCGGTGGATGTGCGCATCATCAGCGCAACGCACCGCGATTTGGCTGAATGCGTGCGGCAAGGTAAATTTCGCCAGGATCTTTATTACCGCCTGAATGTGATCCCGATCCAGATGCCCGCATTGCGCGAGATGCGTGAGGACATACCGGAAATTGTACAGCGGATCCTGGAGCGCTTGCGCGGCAATGCAGAGGTGCGTTTTTCCGAAAATGCCTTGCATGCGCTGCAAGGCTACAGCTTTCCGGGTAACGTACGCGAACTGGAAAACATCATTGAAAGGGCATTGGCGCTTTGTCTGGAAGGGGTGATCGAGGAGCAGGATTTATTGCTGGTGCCAGTGGAACATAACCAGCCTGACAATGCAGACCTCGGCAGCAAATACCCGCTGCCGGAATACCTGGACCGTGTCGAGAAACAGGCCTTGCTGGAAGCGCTGGAGCAGACCGGGTTTAATCGCACAGCCGCCGCCAAATTGCTGGGATTGACGTTCCGCACTATGCGTTACCGGATGGAGCGGCTGGGCATCAAAGCCCCAAGCGGTGCGGATGATGCGGATTGATGCGCAAGGGTTGCTGGTTGGCGGCGAATATATTCCGTCGCCGAACTGCGACGGCCGCCCTGCAGGCGCAATTGAATTATTGGTGATACATAACATCAGCCTGCCGCCGGGCGAGTTTGGTAGCAATGATGTGCGGCGGCTGTTCACCAATACATTGGACATGCATGCCCATCCTTATTATCAAACCATTGCGGGGCTGAGAGTGTCGGCGCATTTCTTTGTGCGCCGCGATGGGCGGATTGTCCAGTTTGTTCCCTGCTTGAAGCGGGCATGGCATGCAGGCGAGTCCTGCTGGCAAGGCAGGTCACACTGCAACGATTTTTCACTTGGTATTGAGCTGGAAGGAAGTGATACCGTGCCATTTACCGATGCGCAATATGACATGCTTCGCCGTTTGACCATGGCATTACGTGCCGCTTACCCGATACGCGGCATTGCCGGGCACAGCGATATTGCGCCGCAGCGCAAGACCGATCCTGGTCCATATTTCGATTGGGTGCGCTACCTGACAGAATTGTGCAGGCTATAAAATTTGCTCATACTGCCGGCCCCAAGAAATAGCATTTTTCGCTTGCAATATTTTTGTTAACTACTACAATTAGCCCCGTCAAGG
The DNA here is from genome assembly GCA_035720625.1 of Gallionella sp. Classification (GTDB taxonomy): domain Bacteria; phylum Pseudomonadota; class Gammaproteobacteria; order Burkholderiales; family Gallionellaceae; genus Gallionella. Next base: position 16,092 of record DASTNS010000069.1, read on the forward strand.
AAAAAAAATACTATATCTAGTGGTTATTGATTTTAGAAATTTTAAGAACCGACAAAATTTTCAGGGAGTGCGTACATGCCGCATGTCGCTACTGATAATGCCTCAGCCCCCCCAGCACTTACCGGCAGCACTTTCTTTCCCTCCTTATTTCCTTTCAATTTATTCGATCCACGCAAAACAATCTGCCGCAATAGTTCGGTGGGTGCATTTAAATTTGCCGCAATTTCAGCCGCACCAGGCAGTGGTCAAGGCGGGGTTGGCGCGTATTCGCGCAGGAGTCGGCCAATTGATCAGCGGTGCTGAATTGATGCGCCGTCTGGTATATGGCGAACGACGTGCTGTGAAAAACCATCATCCTGCGAGTGTCGGGATGATGTTTCGAATTTTTACATGCTGGCGAAGAGAGGCTCCGATACCACTCTATGTGTGACGCCAGTTTTTGGCAGGCTTTAGGCTGTGCCTGAATCCGGGTGCAGGCTGGGGGTGTAGTGGCAGTAAGTGTGGTTCTCATTAACTTTACGTCATTAAGGAGATTGAAATGGTAGCAGCAAAAAAACCAGCAGCGAAGAAACCGGCAGCTAAAAAGGTTGCAGCCAAGAAACCGGCAGCTAAACCGGCAGCTCCTGTGGCAGCCAAGCCAGCAGCTCCGGCTCCTTCTGCGCCAGCGCCTGTGCGTCCGGCTGCAACATGGCCCTTTCCTACACCAGGAATCGGCAAGCCGAACTGATCTGAGGCGTGCCTGTTGTGGCAGCCGCCACGACACGGTGAGGCGCACTTCTGGTGCGGGAGTGGTGGCTAGTTTGCCGTTCCCGCAATCGGCTGGCTTCGTCGTGTAGTTTGCCAGTGCGGGGGCACTGCGCAGCAATGGAAGATCTGTAGCCTCTTCATTGCGGGAGGTAGTGTTACGCATCCCCTGATGTCTTGGCAATAGAGGGCTTCCCCCCGGTATGCTTAGCCTTGGGCGCACTAATTGGTGTGTGCGCCTCTTTGTTTCGTCAACGCAATATTGGTGTGTTTCTCCGTCGCCGTTGCAAACCATCTGGTTTGCGATTGTCTTTGTGCCCCCTGAAATTCTGTGCCAATCGCGGGAATTGCGCTCTCTGGATTGATCCTGATTCCCGTTGCCATTCTTGCTGGCAACATGTGCGGATACCTCGGCCGGTGCGGTAAACGTTGTTTAGCAGCGGGCAGTTCTAGACGTTGAAGCGGAAGTGCATCACGTCGCCGTCCTGCACCACATACTCCTTGCCTTCCACCCTCATCTTGCCGGCATCTTTGGCGCCCTGTTCGCCTCTGTATTTCACGAAATCCTCATAGGCGATCACTTCGGCGCGGATGAAGCCGCGTTCGAAGTCGTTGTGGATAACGGCTGCAGCCTTCGGGGCGGTATCGCCCTTGTGGATGGTCCAGGCGCGCACTTCCTTCACGCCGGCAGTGAAGTAGGTTTGCAGGCCAAGCAGCTGGTAGCCGGTGCGGATCAGGCGGTTCAAACCGGGCTCGGCTAAGCCGGCATCGGCCAGGAATTCCTGTTTGTCCGCATCGGACAGCTCGGCGATCTCCGCTTCCAGCGCGGCGCAGATCGGCACCACCGGCGCTCCTTCTCTGGCGGCATATTCTTCCAGACGAGCCAGCAGCGGGTTGTTGCTGAAGCCGCCTTCCGCAACGTTTGCGACGTACATCGCGGGCTTGATGGTCAGCAGGCATAGCGGCTTAAGCAGCGCGAGCTGGTCGGCATCTAGCTTGAGCATGCGTGCAGGTTTGCCCTGATCGAGATGCGCGGCGACCTGTTCCAGCAACACACCCAACTTGGCAGCTTCCTTGTCGCCGGATTTCGCCAGCTTGCCGTTGCGTTGCTGTGCTTTTTCCACGGTGGCGAGGTCGGCCAGCGCGAGTTCGGTGTTGATGGTTTCGATGTCGGAGATCGGATCGACTTTACCAGCTACATGGATCACGTTGTCGTCTTCGAAGCAGCGCACCACGTTGACGATGCCGTCGGTCTCGCGGATATTGGCGAGGAACTGGTTGCCCAGTCCTTCGCCCTTGGATGCGCCCGCGACCAGCCCGGCGATGTCCACGAATTCGGTGATCGCATACTGCATTCGTTGCGGCTTGACGATTTCCGCCAGCGCCGCCATGCGTGCATCCGGCACCTCAACGATGCCGACGTTCGGCTCAATGGTGCAGAACGGGTAGTTTTCCGCCGCGATACCTGCCTTGGTCAGCGCATTGAACAGGGTGGATTTGCCGACATTGGGCAGCCCGACGATCCCGCATTTCAAACTCATGGTTGTTCCTTTTTAATTACTGCTGAACGGCGAAACCCCCTCTAACTCCCCTTGTCAGGGGGAGAACTACGGCTCCTCCCCTGACAAGGGGAGGTTGGGAGGGGTTACGAGCTATGCAGCTTCAACATCGCTGCTTCGGTTTTTCCTTCGACGACCAGATGTGCGACATCCAGCGCGCGCTGCATGGCCTCGTCGATCAGCTCACGTTCTTCGCGGCGCGGGTCGTGCAACACGTAGCCGGCCACGTCGGTTCGTTCGCCGGGATGGCCGATGCCAATGCGCAGACGCCAGAAATCTTTTGTGCCGAGGTACGCGATGATGTCCTTCAGACCGTTATGCCCGCCGTGTCCGCCACCCAGCTTCAGGCGCGCTACACCCGGCGGCAAATCCAGTTCGTCATGTACCACCAGCATTTCCGCCGGGGCGATCTTGTAGAACTGCGCCAGCGCACCGACCGCGCGTCCGCTCACGTTCATAAATGTCTGCGGCTTGAACAGCAGCATCTCATGGTCATGCAACTGGCCGCGCACCATCAGGCCGTGAAACCTGGCCTCGCTCTTGAAGCTTAGGTTTTGCAGGCGCGCAAGCTCATCCACCCACCAATAACCGGCGTTATGCCGGGTGGTTTCATATTCGCGCCCAGGATTGCCCAAGCCGACGATCAGACGTATTAAGGACATAATGAGAACAAAAAACCCGCCATGCCGTGATTAGCAATGGCGGGTTGCATAACGATTTGACTTACTTCTTGGTTTCTTTGGCTGCCGGAGCAGCGGCTTTGCCAGCCGGCGCGGCCGCTGGAGCGGCTGTAGCTGGCGCTGCACCCTCTTCGGCAGTTACTTCCGCCTCGACCGCACCGCGCGGCACTTGTACGGTTGCCACCACCGCCTCTGCGGTATGTGTGCCGTGCGTGGCAGCTTCCACGCCCTTGGGCAGCTTCAGGTCAGCTACGTGCACGGAATGTCCCAGTTCCAGCTTGCCAAGATCGACTTCGATGAAGGCAGGCAGATCCTTAGGCAGGCAAATAATATCCAGTTCGTTCATCACGTGGCTGATCTTGCCGCCGCCGGTTTTTACGCCCGGGGCGATTTCTTCATTCAGGAAGTGCAATGGCACCTTGATGTGCATCTTTTTCTTGGCATCCACACGCTGGAAATCGATGTGTTGCACTTGCTGGCGGAACGGGTGCATCACGAAATCGCGCAGCAGCACGGATTCTTTCTTGCCGTCCAGATTCAACGTCAATATTGATGCATGAAACGCTTCTGCGCGTAGCTTGTGGTAGAGATCGTTGTGATCCAGTTCGATTAAATTCACGTCGCCTGAGCCATACACAACACCTGGCACGCGGCCGGTGTTACGCAGACGGCGGCTCGCACCCGTACCTTGCGCTTTACGGTTTGTTGCATTGATTTCGATTGTCATATCACTTCTCCAAAAAACAGAATCGTCCGCGACCAGACGATCCTCACACTGCAACAATCAACATGATTGCTGCTCATTCTATTCAGTGAACAGCGAACTCACCGACTCTTCATTGTTGATGCGGCGTATCGTTTCCGCCAGCAATTCCGCCGTGCTCAGCTGGCGAATGCGCTTGCAGTTGCGCGCCGCTTCGCTCAACGGGATGGTGTCGGTGACAACCAGTTCATCCAGCGCGGAATTTTCGATGCGCTCGATTGCCGGGCCGGACAGCACCGGGTGGGTACAGTAGGCCAGGACGCGTGCCGCGCCTTTTTCCTTCAGTGCGTTGGAGGCTTCACACAGCGTATTGGCGGTATCCACCATGTCGTCCATGATCAGGCAGGTGCGCCCCACCACGTCGCCGATGATGTTCATCACTTTCGCCACATTCGGCTTGGGGCGGCGCTTGTCGATGATCGCCAGGTCCGCTTCCAGTTCCTTGGCCAGTGCGCGGGCGCGTACCACGCCGCCTACGTCCGGTGATACCACAATCAGATTCGGGTAATCGTTCTTCCACACATCGGACAGCAAAATCGGGCTGGCATAAATGTTGTCCACCGGAATATCAAAAAAGCCCTGAATCTGATCGGAGTGCAAGTCCATGGTCAATAGCCGGTCTACACCGGCACCGGTGAGCATGTCGGCCACCACTTTGGCGGTGATCGCGACACGCGCCGAGCGCGGGCGGCGATCCTGGCGCGCGTAGCCGAAATACGGCATTGCAGCGGTGATTCGTCCGGCAGAAGCGCGCTTCAGTGCGTCCACCATCACCATCACTTCCATCAGGTTGTCGTTGGTCGGCACACAAGTAGATTGCAGCACGAACACGTCCTTGCCGCGTACATTCTCAAGGAGTTCCACCATCACTTCGCCATCGGAAAAACGGCCCACCGTGGCGCGGCCGAGATGGATGTGCAGATGCTGCGCGACCGCTGCGGCGAGCTTAGGATTGGCATTGCCGGTGAATACCATCAAGCGGTCATAGGACACATGCAACCCCTTAAAGAATCGAAAACAACAGGGCAAATGCCCCGAAATCTGGCTGGGGAGGTAGGGATCGAACCTACGAATGCCGGAATCAAAATCCGGTGCCTTACCACTTGGCGACTCCCCAATAACTCAATCGAGCACCCAATCATGCAGCGGATGCTGCGCTAAACCTTGCGCCACTACGCCGCGCATATCGTGCGGCAACTGCCGCAAAACCGCCTCAGCTTGGCTGCGGCTGGCAAATTCGGCGAACACACAGGCACCCGATCCGGTCATCATCGCTTTTTCGAAATTATTCAGCCAAGCTATATGACGCGACACTTCTGGATAAAGTTTGCATGCCACGGATTGCAGATCGTTGTGCAGTTGCCGCTCCGAAAGGGCGCGCATTGTGATGGAAAGCGTATCGCGTGTCAATTCCGGATGTGCAAAAATCTGTGCGGTCGGCACCGGCGTCGGGGGAAACAGCACCACATACCACGCCTCCGGCAAAGGGTAAGCCTGCACCTCTTCGCCCACGCCCTCGGCAAAGGCGTTTTTGCCGAACACAAACACCGGCACATCCGCGCCCAGGCGCAGGCCAAGCTGCATCAGGCGTGCGCGCGGCAGACCCAGCGACCACAGGCGATTCAGCGCAATCAGCGTGGTCGCCGCATCCGAACTGCCGCCGCCCAGGCCGCCGCCCATCGGGATATGTTTTTCGACCGCAATGTCCACACCCAGCGCGCATCCGGTCTCGTTTTGCAACAGCCGTGCCGCGCGCACGCACAAATCCTGCTCCTCGGTCACGCCTTCAACGGCGTTGGTGCGCCGTACCGCGCCATCCTTGCGCAGGGTGAAATGCAGCGTGTCATGCAGGTCGATGAAGCGGAACAGGGTTTGCAGCAGATGGTAGCCGTCCGGCCTGCGCCCGACGACATGCAGGAACAGATTAAGCTTGGCCGGAGCCGGGCAACTGACCGTTTGCGTCATGGCAATTCCCACTCATCGATCAGCAACTGCATCTGCAAGCCGTCGCGGCTCAGTTGCAGACGTGTCGGCAGGCTGTCCGATTGGGCGCCGTCATGGCGCAGGTAGCGTATTTCCCATCCATTCTGGCGCAGCACGGCGATCTGGCCATTGCCATTGCGATCGATTTGCGCGGGGCTTCCCGTTTCCGCCAAACCCAGCACCCAATGGTGCAAGCCGCCCAACGGCAGATACCAGCCCAGCACTTGTTGCATCAGGGTTTCCGCATTGTCGGCCTGATAATGTTTATCGCCGTCGTCCAGCGTCGCATTTTTAGCGTCGCGATAGACGCGCGCGGCAGTCTGCCCGAGCGGCGCAAGCAGCAGGATCTCGTCGGATTGCGCCGTATGTGTCCAGCGCAATCCGGCGGAGTGGCGGGCGCCCTGATGGCTGACCGAGATGCGCCCGTTCAGCGCGAATGGCGCGGATTCAGGCTGTGCGGGGCGCACGGCCGGCGCGGGCGCGGACGGCAACAACGCGCAGCCGCTTAACATGCCTGCCAGCAATACGCCCAGCCACCGCATCAGGGAATGAATTTCTTGATGACGGTCTGCAACAGCGCATTGCCGGGATTGGCCTTGATGCTGTCCTGCCAGACCTTCCGGGCCTCATCCTTGTCGCCGTGCACCCACAACACCTCGCCGAGATGCGCCGCGACCTCCGGGTCGGGGTTGCCGGCAAAGGCGCGCCGCAGCAGCTTCAGGCTCTTGTCCAGCCGGCCGCTGCGGTAGTAGCCCCAGCCCACGCTGTCCATGATGGCGGCATCGTCGGGGGCAAGCTGCAAGGCTTTTTCCACCAGTTCCACCGCCTCCGCAATCCGCTCGTTGCGTTCCAGCAAACTGTAGCCCAGCGCGTTATAGGCGTGTGCGTGATCGGGCTTGATCTGGATCAACTTGCGGATCAACTGCTCGAATACATCCGGTTTGCCGGTCTTGTCCGCCAGCATCGCGGTTTCGTAAAGCAAATCGGGGTGGTTGGGCAACTTCGCCAAACCCTGCAGCAGCACCTGATAGGCATCCTCCAGCCGCTTCGCCTCGCGCAACAATTGCGCCTCGATCAGCACCAGTTGCACGCGCTGCTGATTGCTGGCGGCCTGGGTCTGGTGCAGATATTCCCTTGCCTCATCCAGTTTGCCGCGCTTGTTCAGCAAATAAACCACGCGTAATCGCGCCGCGAACTGATATTCGCCGTCCTTTACTTCGCGATAATGCGTTATCGCTTCTTCTTCGTTTTCTTTCGCCTCGCCCAGTTGCCCGAGGTAATACTGCACCGTATCCTGATCCTTCCTGCCTTTTTCGAGCGCCCGCCGGAGCTGCGCCTCCGCATCCCGCAAATCGTTCATCTGCAAGGAAATCAGTGCAATCGCAAATGCCAGGTCTGGACTATCCGGATTGTCTTTCGCCAAACGTTGGAATTCGGCGCGCGATAGCTGGTATTGTTTTTGCTCGAGCAGCGTGCGGGCATATTGCAAGCGGATTTCGCGCGCGTCCGGATAATCGGACAAGTAGCGGCGCAGCACCTCCAGAGCCTGTTGCGGCGCATTTTTCTGCAACAACTGCGCCTCCAGTGAGGCTGCCATATCCCATTCAGGGCGCAGGCTGCGCGCCTGCCGCACTTCGCTTAATGCAAGCGGGTTGTCGCCGGCCTGCTGCGCCAGTTGCGCCACCGACCAATGCGCCTCGGCGACATGCGGGTAGGGCTGTGCGAGATTGCGCATCAACTTCAATGCGGCGGGCTTGTCGGGGTAAGGGGCGACCAGTTGGAAAATCTGCATGAAACTGATGCCGGGATTCGCTTTTTCCGCTTCCAGCACCTTGGCCAGTTCCAGTTGCGCCTCATCCAATCTTCCACCGCGCAACAATATCGAAGACAGCATGCGTCCCGCCAAAGGCGAAGCGGGTTCAATTTCCTGCCATTGCCTGAATGCTTCAATCGACTTGTCCATGTCGCCGGACTCGAATGCCAGTTGCGCGGCGCGCCTTGCCAGGCGCGGATCGCGGGTTTTCCTGGCGATGTCCGCGCTGCTTTCCACGGCCAATGCCTTGTGCCCGCGCTGGTTGGCTACCTCGGTCAACAGGAATTCATAGAGCAATTCGTCGCTCAACTCGACATTGGGCAGCGCTGGCGCGGTTTCCGCATGTGGCTCGTGGGGCTGTACCGGCTCGGTGCGCTGGGGAACTTGCGCGCAGGCGGTGAGCAGTAAACTGCCGGCGATAAGGTAATTAAATGGGCTCATGGCAATACTGCTGTCGATGCGGGTGCATATATTAGCAAAAACCGGCACTCAACATGATGGCGGCGAAGGGTATGGAACCTGCTGAGATGGACTCTGAAGGTATGGCCCCGGTTTATTTTTCCAGCCAATCTCGCAGGAACGCCCATTGTTCCAGTTCGCGCTCGGCGAGGTAGGGCGGCAGGTCGAACAGGGATTTTCCCTCGAAGGCGGCATTCACATACACCTGTGTCTCGCGCAGGTAAGCCAGTATCGGCAGGTCGAGGGTGGCGAGGAAATGCTCCAGCGCCCAGGCGGCCTTGGTGCGCATCTCCATGCGCATGCCGACGATACCGATGTGGCATTTGTTTTTGCGCACCGTCTTTTCCTCGGCCAGTGTTTGCAGGAAGTCGCGACTGGCTTGCAGGTCGAACAGGGAAGGGGCAACTGGCACGATGATCTTGTGTGCCAGTTTGATGGCATGGGCGAGATTCTTGCCATGCAGGCCGGCGGGCGAATCGATCACCAGCCAGTCATTCGGCCGGTCATGCTCCTTTTTGGAATCGAGCGTGCGGATACGCGGAAGGTCGGCGGGACGTGTGGCGAGCCACAATGCGGAGGATTGTTGCCGGTCCAGGTCAAGCATCGCCACGTGCTGGCCGCGGTTGGCCAGATAGCCGGCAATATTGATCGACAGCGTGGTCTTGCCACTGCCGCCCTTCGGGTTTGCAATCAGAATCGTTTTCATTTCACCCCTGCTCCCCTGAGTATTGGCGGCGCTTACCTGCGGCTCCCCAGTAACGATCCCAGCACGCCGCGGATGATTTCCCGCCCGACTGCCGAGCCGATGGAGCAGGCGGCGCTTTTGACGATGGTTTCGCCGATTCCTTGCCTGTTGCCGGCGCGGCTGCCCCTGCCATTGTTACTCCCGCTGACATTGCCAAAAATGCTGCCCAGCATATCGCCCAGCCCGCCGCTTGCGGCTGTTGGTGAGGATTGCGGAGCTTGCGCCGCACTTCCCGGCTGCTTTGAAACCGCGCGCCCCTTGAGAATTTCATAGGCCGATTCGCGGTCGATAGCCTTTTCGTAATGTCCGGCGAGCAGCGAATTCTGCATGATGGCTTGGCGTTCGGTATCCGTGATCGGGCCGATTTGCGCCTGCGGCGGGACGATCAGCGCGCGCTCGACGATACTCGGCGTGCCTTTTTCATCCAGGCAGGAAACCAGCGCTTCGCCGACGCCGAGCTCGGTGATGATGGAGGCTTCGTCCAGTTTTGGGTTGTCGCGCATGGTTTCGGCGGCGGCCTTCACGGCTTTCTGGTCGCGCGGGCTGAAGGCGCGCAGCGCATGCTGGATGCGGTTGCCGAGCTGCCCCAGCACCTTGTCCGGCACATCGGCGGGATTCTGCGTGACGAAATATACGCCTACGCCCTTGGAGCGGATCAGTCGCACCACCTGCTCGATCTTGTCGAGCAGCACGGCGGGCGCATCGTTGAACAGCAGGTGCGCCTCGTCGAAGAAGAACACCATCTTGGGCTTGGCGAGATCACCCGCTTCCGGCAGGTTCTCGAACAGTTCGGCGAGCAGCCACAGCAGCATGGTGGAATACACCTTGGGCGAGGTCATTAACCGGTCGGCGGCGAGAATGTTGATCATGCCGCAGCCGTCTTCACCGGTCTGCATCAGGTCGGCAATGTTGAGCATCGGCTCGCCGAACAGCCTGTCGCCGCCCTGTGTTTCGATTTGCAGCAGGCCGCGCTGGATTGCGCCGATGCTGGCAGTGGAAATGTTGCCGTATCCGGTGGTGTAATCGGCGGCGTTGTCGCCGACGTTCTGCACCATCGCGCGCAGGTCTTTCAGGTCGAGCAACAGCAGGCCGTTGTCGTCGGCGATCTTGAACACCAGCGAGAGCACGCCTTGCTGCACCTCATTGAGGTTCAACATGCGCCCGAGCAGCAGCGGCCCCATGTCGGAAACGGTGGCACGCAGCGGATGGCCCATCACACCGAACACGTCCCAGAACGTCACCGGATAGGCGCGATGCGTAAAATTTTCCAGCTCGAGCTGCTTCACCCGCGCTGCGACCTTTGCGTTGCCGCCACCCGCCTTGCTCATGCCGGACAGGTCGCCCTTGATATCGGAGAGGAACACCGGTACGCCGATGCGGCTGAACGCTTCTGCCAGCGTTTGCAGCGTGACGGTCTTGCCGGTGCCGGTCGCACCGGTGATCAGCCCATGGCGGTTGGCCATCTGTGGCAGCAGGTAGAGTTCTTGTTCGTCGTTCTTGGCGATCAGCAGCGGTTCGGTCATGGCAGTCCTGCTCGGGTTGGCCTGTATTGGGATATTGGGGCGGAAATGATACCATCGCCCAGCGGTTTTTTTGTGGAAACAGCAAGGCTGGTTTTTTGGAGAGCAATATGGCTGGGCATAGCAAATGGGCAAACATTCAACACCGCAAGGGCAAGCAGGATGCCAAGCGCGGCAAAATCTTCACGCGCCTGATCAAGGAGATCACCGTCGCGGCGCGCATGGGCGGCGGCGACCCGACCGGTAATCCGCGCCTGCGCTTGGCGATTGAGAAGGCGCGCGAGAACAACATGCCGAAAGATACCGTGGAGAACGCGATCAAGCGCGGCAGCGGCCAGCTCGAAGGAGTGAATTACGAAGAGCTGCGCTACGAAGGCTACGGCATCAACGGCGCGGCGGTGATGGTGGATTGCATGACCGACAACAAGACGCGCACCGTCGCGGAAGTGCGCCATGCCTTCTCCAAGAACGGCGGCAATCTGGGAACGGACGGCTCGGTGGCGTTCCTGTTCACCCATTGCGGACAGATGATCTTTGCGCCGGGCACCGACGAGAACGGCCTGATGGAAGTCGCGCTGGATGCCGGCGCAGAAGATATCTCGACCAACGACGACGGCAGCATCGAAGTGATCACCGCGCCCAATGACTTCGTCACGGTGAAGCAGGCGCTGGAGGCGGCGGGCTACAAGCCGGAGTTCGGCGAAGTCATCATGAAGCCAGCCAACGAAGTGATTTTTACCGGCGACGATGCGGCGAAGATGCAGAAGCTGCTCGATGCGCTGGAAGAACTGGATGATGTGCAGGAGGTTTATACCACTGCGGTGATCGAGGAATAAATGGGAAGGGATAAGGGAGAAGGGGTAAGGGTAAAACCTGTGGCGCACCGATGACCCACCCTTCCCCCTTCCCCCTTCCCCCTTCTCACACAAGGATTCTAGGCATCGACCCCGGCCTACGCATCACCGGCTTCGGTGTTTTGGATAAGCAAGGCCAGCAGCTAAGCTATGTCGCCAGCGGTTGCATCAAGACCCCGGACGGCGAATTGCCGGAGCGGTTGAAGGTGATACTGGATTCCCTGGGCGAGGTGATCGCGCAGCATCAACCGCAGCAGGTGGCGGTGGAAAAGGTGTTCGTCAACGTCAATCCGCAATCCACGCTGCTGCTCGGTCAGGCGCGCGGCGCGGCGATTTGTGCGGCGGTGCTGGCGAACCTGCCGGTGGCTGAATACACCGCGTTGCAGGTGAAACAGGCCGTGGTCGGCAACGGCCATGCTGAGAAGGAGCAGGTGCAGCAGATGGTGCAGCGTTTGTTGAAGCTGTCCGGCACACCCAGCCCGGATGCGGCGGACGCGCTGGCCTGCGCGATCTGTCATGCGCACGGCGGCATGGGATTGGGCGCGCTGGCGACCAAGGGTTTTCGCATGAAAAACGGGAGATTGGTTTGATCGGAAGGCTGACAGGGATATTGCTGGAAAAGAACCCGCCGCAAATCCTGCTGGATGTGCAAGGCGTGGCCTACGAACTGGACGTGCCGATGAGCACGTTCTACAACCTGCCGGTGCTGCACGAAAGAGTGGTGCTGCACACGCAACTCATCGTGCGCGAAGACGCGCATTTGCTATATGGATTTTCAAGCAATGAGGAACGCATTGCATTTCGCCAGTTGCTCAAGATCAGCGGGGTGGGGCCGAAGCTGGCGTTGTCGGTGTTGTCCGGTTTGAGCCTGAACGACCTGGCGATTGCGGTGGTGAATAAAGAGGCGGGCCGCCTCACCAAAATTCCCGGAGTAGGCAAGAAGACTGCCGAACGGCTACTACTGGAATTGCAGGGCAAATTTGCGGCAACCGGCACAAGCGCTACGCAAGGCGCGGCGGCCGCATCGTCCGGTAACGACATCGTCAATGCGCTGCTAGCGCTGGGCTACAACGAAAAAGAGGCGGACTGGGCAGTTAAGCAATTGCCCAAGGATGCAGGTGTCTCGGACGGCATCCGCCAAGCACTTAAGTTATTATCCAAAGCATGATTCACAGCGACAACCTTTCCGCCGAACCGCGTCTGATCGCCTCCACGCCTGCATCGAAACAGGAGGAGGTGCTGGAGCGCGCATTGCGCCCCAAGCAGCTCGACGAGTATGTCGGCCAGGAAAAGATCCGCGGCCAACTGGAAATCTTCATCGAGGCGGCGAAGCGGCGCAACGAGCCGCTCGACCACGTGCTGCTGTTCGGCCCGCCGGGCCTGGGTAAGACCACCCTCGCGCAGATCATCGCGCGCGAGATGGGCGTTAACCTGCGCCACACCTCCGGCCCGGTGCTGGAGCGCGCCGGCGACCTCGCGGCGCTGCTGACCAACCTCGAACCGAATGACGTGCTGTTCATCGACGAGATCCATCGCCTGTCGCCGGTGGTGGAAGAAATACTCTATCCCGCGCTGGAGGACTACCAGATCGACATCATGATCGGCGAAGGGCCGGCGGCGCGCTCGGTGAAGCTCGACCTGCCGCCATTCACCTTGGTCGGCGCGACGACGCGTGCCGGGATGCTGACCAATCCGCTGCGCGACCGCTTCGGCATCGTGGCGCGGCTGGAGTTCTACACGCCGCAGGAATTGCAGCGCATCGTGCTGCGCTCGGCGAGCCTGCTGGCGATGAGCCTGTCGCATGAAGGCGCGCTGGAGATCGCCAACCGCTCGCGCGGCACGCCGCGCATCGCTAACCGCCTGCTACGCCGTGTGCGCGATTTCGCCGACGTGAAGGCGCAGGGCAATGCGACGCGCGAAGTGGCGGATGCCGCGCTGACTATGCTGGATGTGGACTCGCGCGGGCTGGACGTGATGGACCGGAAACTGTTGTTGACCGTGATCGAAAAATTCCTCGGCGGGCCAGTCGGCGTGGACAACCTTGCCGCGGCAATCGGCGAAGAGCGCGACACCATCGAGGATGTGCTGGAACCGTACCTGATCCAGCAGGGTTATCTGCAACGCACGCCGCGCGGGCGCATGGCGACGGCGAATGCCTACAGACACTTCGGGCTGGTGGTTGCCAGTAATCCAATCAATCCCAATCCGGTCATCGGGGATCTGCTGGATGAGTAAGAGCAAGGTCTTCGCGCTGCCTGTCCGGGTCTATTTCCAGGACACCGATGCGGGCGGCGTGGTGTATCACGCCAGCTATGTGAATTTCATGGAGCGGGCGCGCACCGAGTGGTTGCGCACGCATGGCTACAGCAACGCCGGATTGATGAAAGAGTTCGGCGTGGTGTTCGTGGTGCGCTCGCTCAAGCTGGATTATTTCAAGCCTGCGCTGCTCGACGATCTGCTGGAGGTCACGGCGCAGATCAAGGAGATCGGGCGCAGCCGCCTGAATTTGTTGCAGGAAGTGCGACGCGGAGATGAAATGCTGGCCGCGGGAGAGATACATCTGGTCTGTGTCTCGGTGGAAGGTTTCAAACCGGTCAGCGTGCCGGAGGTGTTGCGCAAGCAGTGGAAATAGTTTGCTGTGCGGCTCTAGAAAACATTTCTACGGGATGAAGCGCAAGGAGCCGCGCAGCGAATGACAAGGCATATCTGGTTGGATAGACGAGGAATGAGCGAGCACGCGACGCCGCGATTCGCCCGTAAAAATGGATTTATAGAGGTGTACATATGGAAGTGACGCAGGATTTGTCGTTCATCCATCTCATCAGCAATGCCAGCATGCTGGTACAACTGGTGATGGGCCTGTTGCTGTTGGTGTCACTGCTGTCGTGGTGGTACATTTTTCTCAAGCTGTTCGCCATCCGCCGCGAGGTCAGGCTGACCGGAGAATTTGAAGAGGCGTTCTGGCACAACCAGAACCTGAATGAGCTTTACAAGCACGCAAGCGGCGGCTCGCGGCGCGACCAGGGCGCATTGGAGCGCATTTTTGCCGCTGGTTTTGTCGAGTTCGTGAAACTGCGTAAACAACATGGTGTAGATGCCGCGGCAGTGATGGACGGCACGCGCCGCGCGATGCGCGCGACCTATCAGCGCGAGATGGACCGGCTGGAAGCGCATCTGGCGTTTCTCGCTTCGGTCGGTTCGGTCAGCCCGTATGTCGGGCTGTTCGGCACGGTGTGGGGCATCATGAACGCGTTCCGCGGTTTGGCGAATGTCGGGCAGGCAACGCTGGCGCATGTCGCGCCGGGCATCGCCGAGGCGCTGGTGGCGACCGCGATGGGCTTGTTTGCGGCGATCCCGGCGGTGGTTGCGTACAACCGCTACGCGCATGACATCAATCGCCTGGCCACGCGCTTCGAGAGTTTCACCGAAGAGTTCTCCAACGTGTTGCAGCGCCAGCCATGAACACCTCTGAAAACCTACTGCGCGGGTGGCTGGCTTCGGTGCTCGGTGCTCGCTCTGTCGCCTACCAGAACGGTATGTCTCGGTCGCTCCGCGTCTCGCGCCTTGCCATCCATCCCGCTCGCGACGGTTTTGAGAGGTGTTTGTGATCTCCGACCGCCGTTCTGCGCGCCGCCTGATGAACGAGATCAACGTCGTGCCTTACATCGACGTGATGCTGGTGCTGCTGGTGATCTTTATGGTGACCGCGCCGCTGATGAATCCCGGGCAGATCGACCTGCCGCAGGTCGGTAAGTCGCTGGCCCCGCCGGTTGCGCCGCTGGAAGTCATCATCAGGAAAGACGCCACGCTGGCACTGCGCGATCATTCTAGGGGCGGCAAGGAAAGCAGCGTGTCGCGCAATGAGCTGATTGCGATACTGAAAACCAGGCAGGGCATACAGGCGGAGCAGGCGGTGGTGATTTCCGCCGACAAGAACGTGCGCTATGAAGAAGTCATCAACGTGATGGATGTGCTGCAACAGCAGCAAATCAAGAAGGTCGGGTTGCTCACTCAAGCAAAGGGCAAATGAGCGCAGTCATTTATCGCGAACCTTACAAATTGCCAGCGGGCATTCTGGCCATGGCGGTGCATGGCGCATTTTTCGCGCTGCTGTATTTTGGTTTTGCGTGGCAGGCGCAGCCTTACGGGACGATGAGTGTGGAGCTGTGGCAGAGCTTGCCGGGCGCAGTAGGCGCACCGCCTGGTCAAGCGAAGGTCGAGGAGGCGGTGCAGCCGCCACCGGCAGTTGTCAAACCTGATACCGTGCAGCCGCCGCAACCGGAAAAAATGGTTGAGCCGGATATTGCGCTGCCGGATAAGAAGAAGGCTGAAGCCAAACCGGCAAAGCCGGATAAGAAGAAACCTGTTCCAAGTATTGCCGAAGTAATTGCCAAATCTGCCGGACAAGGAGCAGGCTCTAGCATTGCAGACCAGGCCGCGCGCGAACGAGCCGAACGCACTGTGGCGGGCGACCGGGTGGTGGGCGAGTACAGGGGTAAAATAGCCGCCAAGATACGTAGCAACATCGTGATGCCGCCGGATGTGGCGGATGATGCGCGAGCCGAATTTTCGGTGACGCTGCTGCCGGGGGGGACGGTGCTGAGCGCCAGACTTGTCAAATCCAGCGGCAATGCGGCTTATGACGATGCGGTGGAGCGCGCGATTCTGAAATCCCAGCCATTGCCATTGCCCGCCGATATGGCGATGTTCAGTAAATTTCGTGAAATGAGATTGGGCTTCAAGCCAAAAGAGTAGGAGTGGTGTTTATGCGCGTATTACAGAGCATCGTTGGTTTGCTGTTGTTAGTTCAGGCCTCAATGGCCGGCGCGGTGTTGAGTATTGAAATCATTGGTGCGGGCGAACACCAGGTTCCAGTCGCCATTGTGCCGTTCGGCGGGGATGACAAACTGGCGCAATCCATCAACGAAGTGGTGACAGGCGATTTGCAGCGTAGCGGATTGTTTCGCCTGGTTGACCCGACGGGGAAATCGCCGCACGAACCTTCAGAAGTCAGCTATCCGGATTGGCAGGTGCGCGGCGCGGAGGCACTGGCGATTGGCACGGTTGCGGCGCAGCCCAATGGCCGCATCGAGACACGCTTCCGTCTGCTGGACGTGGTCAAGCAAACGGAGTTGACCGGTCAGGCAGTCTCGGCAAGCGGAAATCAGATACGCGCAATCGGGCATCGCATCGCGGATTTGATTTATGAAAAACTGACCGGCGACAAGGGTGTGTTCAGCACGCGCATCGCTTATGTGAACCGCGTGGGGAAAAATTTCCGCCTGATCGTGGCGGACAGCGACGGCTATAACGAACAGACCGTGCTGGCGCAAAACGAGCCGATCATGTCTCCCGCCTGGTCGCCGGACGGCAGCCATCTCGCTTATGTGAGCTTCGAGACCAAGCATGCCGTGGTGTATGTGCAATCGCTATACACCAATCAGCGCATGGTGCTGGCCGATTTCCGCGGCAGCAACAGCGCGCCGGCTTGGTCGCCGGACGGCAAGCAACTTGCAATTGTGCTGACGCGCGACGGCAGTTCGCAAATCTACCTGATCCGCCCGGACGGCAGCGGCATGCGGCGCATTACCTTCAGCGGCGCGATCGATACCGAGCCGAATTTTTCGCCGGACGGGCAATATTTGTTATTTACCTCGGATCGCGGTGGCAGCGCACAGATTTATCGCGTGCCGGTGGATGTCGGGCCGGAGCAGCGCATGACGTTCGGTGAGGGCACCAATTTCTCGCCACGGCACAGCCCGGACGGCAAGAGCTTCGTGTTTGCGCATCTCAACAACGGCGGGTTTTATGTTGCCATGCAGGACTTTCAGACCGGGCAGATGTCACTGCTCACCGAAGGCGGATGGGAGAAAAAACCCAGCTTTGCGCCCAACGGCAAGCTCATTCTGTTTGCCAGCGAGGCACGCGATCGTGGTATATTGGCAACCGTTTCCAGCGACGGTCGTGTCAAGCAGCATATGTTCACGCAAAGCGGCGATGCACGCGAACCAGTGTGGGGACCATATCCTTAACCTAACCTAGTAAAGGGGAATGCCATGAAAAAACTAATAATCAGCATCGTATTGGTTAATTTGCTTGCTGCCTGTGCCAGCGAAAAGCCGAAAGAGGTAGCGCCCGCGCCCGCGCCCAAGGCAGAAGCGCCCAAGCCGGCTGCTGCTCCCGCACCCAAAGCCGAAGTCGATCCGCTGAATGATCCGAACAGTATTCTGGCCGGGCGCAGCACCTATTACCCGTTCGATGTGTCGGTGGTGCAAGAGGCCGACAAGCCGCTGGTGCAGGCGCACGCCAAGTATCTCGCCGAGCATCCTAACCGCAAGGTGCGCCTCGAAGGCAATTGTGATGAGCGTGGCAGCAACGAATACAACCTCGGCCTCGGCCAGCGCCGCGCCGACGGCGTGAATAAGATGTTGGCACTGGGTGGCGCGAAAGCGGATCAACTGGAAAGCGTTAGCTACGGCGAAGAAAAGCCGCGCTGCACCGACCACAACGAGGCATGCTGGAAGCAGAACCGCCGTACCGACCTGAATTACGCAAAGTAAAATAATGTTGAAGCAGCGAGTCCTCTTGTTGCTGGCTTTGTGTTGTGCCGCCCCCGCGCAGGCGGGGCTGTTTTCCGATGACGATGCGCGTAAACAAATCCAGCAACTTGAGGCGCGCGTGCTCAAGCTGGAAGCTGCCGCCGAACAGCAAACCAAATCGCTGCTGGACTTGCTGGGGCAGATTGAAGCGCTGAACGGCGAAATCCGCAAGCTGCGCGGGCAGAATGAAGAGCTGGCTCACGGCTTGCGGGATGCCGAAAAGCGTGAAAAAGATTTTTATGTGGATCTGGATACGCGCCTGCGCCGTTTTGAACCCACGGATAATGCGGCACAAACCGGCGGCGATGCTTCCGCGGCGCCGATTGATCCCAACGACCCCGCAGCGGAGAACCGCGCCTTTGAGGCTGCCTACGGCTTGTTCAAGGGCGGGAGCCATGAAAATGCGGTTACGGCGTTTCAGGAATTCCTCAAGAAATATCCCGGGTCGGTGCATGCACCCAATGCCAATTATTGGCTGGGCAATGCACAGTTCACACTGAAGGATTACAAAAACGCGCTCAGTACC
This sequence comes from Gallionella sp., assembly GCA_035720625.1. GTDB lineage: Bacteria > Pseudomonadota > Gammaproteobacteria > Burkholderiales > Gallionellaceae > Gallionella. Next base: position 34,337 of record DASTNS010000069.1, read on the forward strand.
TACCAGGGCCTGCTCAAGGCTTTTCCCGGCACACATAAGGCGGCCGAGGTGCTGTTCAGCATCGCCGGATGCCAGCAGGAATTGAAGCAGGATGCGGCCGCGCAAAAAACCCTCAAGCAACTTATCGCCAAGTATCCTAACAGCAAAGCTGCCGGCAAGGCGAAAAAGCTGATCGTTAACACCAAGTAGTTCATCATGTCACACGCGGATTCAGACGCGCAACTGCGCATTAGCGAAATATTTTTTTCCCTGCAAGGCGAGACCAGCCGCATCGGCCTGCCAACGGTGTTTATCCGTTTGACCGGATGCCCGTTGCGCTGTACCTACTGCGACACAACCTATGCTTTCACGGGCGGACAAAACATGAGCATGGCAGAAATCCTCAGGCAGGTTGCCAAATACACGTCGCGTTATGTGACCGTCACCGGCGGCGAGCCGCTGGCGCAAAAGAATTGCCTGCCGTTGTTGCGTGCGTTATGCGATGCGGGTTACGAGGTGTCGCTGGAAACGAGCGGCGCTTTGGATGTCGGTGAGGTGGATGGGCGCGTGATGCGCGTGGTGGACATCAAAGCTCCTGCGTCTGGCGAAGCCGAAAAGAACCGCTGGGAAAATCTGCCGTTGCTGACCAAGCATGACGAAATCAAATTCGTACTGTGCGACGAAAACGACTACCAATGGGCAAGGCAGATCCTGCAGCGGCATCGACTGACCGATAAATGTGCCGTGCTGTTCTCACCTGCGCACGGCGCCTTGAGTGCTACCTCGCTGGCCGAATGGATCTTACGCGACCGTCTGCCGGTCAGGATGCTGTTGCAATTGCACAAGCTGCTGTGGAACAACGCTCCCGGACATTGATGAAAAACGCCGTCGTGCTTTTATCGGGTGGACTGGATTCGGCAACCGTGCTGGCCATGGCGCGCGCCCAGGGATTTGCCTGTTACGCGCTGAGCGTGGATTACGGGCAGCGCCATCACGCCGAACTGGCTGCCGCGCAGCGCGTCGCACAAATGCTCGGCGCACATGAACACCGGCTGATCAACATCAACCTCACCGGATTCGGCGGCTCCGCCCTCACCGACAGCAATATTGCCGTACCGCAACAGCCCAGCGAAGGCATCCCGCTGACTTACGTTCCCGCGCGCAACACCATCATGCTGTCGCTGGCCCTGGCCTGGGCCGAAGTGTTGCAGGCACAGGACATCTTCATCGGCGTGAACGCAGTGGATTATTCCGGCTATCCCGATTGCCGCCCCGCCTATATCGAGGCCTTCGAACGCATGGCCAATCTCGCCACCCGGGCCACCGTCGAAGGCCGACCGCTGACCGTTCATGCGCCGTTGCTGTATATGCCCAAGGCGGAGATTATCCGGCAGGGGAGTGCGCTCGGCGTGGATTACGCGCAGACCGTTTCCTGCTATCAGGCCGATGAATCGGGACGTGCCTGCGGCGTATGCGACTCATGCCGCCTGCGCAGCGCCGGGTTTATTGCCGCCGGTGTGGATGACCCGACCGTATATCGCGCAACATAGCCGCCAAGCCTTGTTGCAAGCGGCATTTTGCGTTGACAGGGTGGGCTAAACCCGTATAATTCGCGCTCTTTTGCGAAGGGTCGTTAGCTCAGCCGGTAGAGCAGCGGACTTTTAATCCGTTGGTCGGCAGTTCGAATCTGCCACGACCCACCAGTTCGCAAAAACTCTCCGGTCGCCCTCGTTTTTTGTAATGCCGCTTTAGCTCAGTTGGTAGAGCAACCGCCTTGTAAGCGGTAGGTCGTCAGTTCGAATCCGACAAGCGGCACCAT
>DASTNS010000070.1:0-3585 GCA_035720625.1 Gallionella sp.
CAGCCAGGCAAAGTTCGAGTTCATCTTGGTCAGCCACCAGGATGCGACATCTATAATCAGGAACATGAATGGCGTGAAAATCAACAATGACTTGGCGATGGTGCTAAAGCCCGTTGCAAAGCTGAATATCCAGCCGACGAAAAAGAAGATGAATGCGATGCCAAACAAATGGATATGCGACACCCGTGTCAGTGTGGAGATACTCACCCCGCTATCGACCGCGGCTACTTTAATCATGGCATCCTTCTCTCCGACTTTGGCCAAGCCCGGCATGTTTGCGTGGCAAGCGACGCAATACTGGTCGGTCAGCGGCTTGATCTTCGATTCCCATTCGCCTTCCGGCGCACCGGCGCGCGCCCATTTGATCATGGCCAGCCTGGCCTCAGCAGGTGCATTCTCCTTCATCGAGCCGTTAAGTTTAGCCTCCAGCGTTGAACCCTCTCGATTGCCGTAATAGCTGTACACGATATCATCCAGCGACAGCCCCGGTTTGCCGTCCGCCATTCCATGCGTCAGCATGATTTGCGCCCCTGCCATGAGCAGCCCTAGGCCGATGGCGAGAAGATAGCCGGTAAACAGCGCCTTAACCGGCAAGGAAAGATTCTCCAGGCTTGTCCCGTCCATTTCTTTCATTTTGTTTCTCCTGATCTTGCGGGCAATTGCCGTAAAAATGCAACGAATCCATCGCCGATCCTGCACGGCATAGGATGCTCCAGAATGGGACTCGGCTTGCCGTCACCTGCAATAACGAGGCCGCTTCGCGGCGTCAATAAGCAAAACTGGCAGTCCATGATTCGCCGTTCATGCGCCGGTAGCGCGGGCAATGCGAATCCAACTGACTAGTGAATATCCTTCCAGAATTCCCTCTTGAGCGCATACACCAGCACGAGCAGCACGAACAGGAAGCCCAGCACCTTGGCGCCTGGAGATTATAGCGCACCAGCCTGGCCGGTTCACCCACGGACACAGGCAGGGCGGATTGCGAGGCCTAAAACTCCAGCGGATCAATATCCAGCGACCAGCGCAGCCTCTGGGCGGGCAATGCATCCAGCAAGGGTTGCCAAGCGCGCAGGAATTGCTGCAAGTCCTTGCGCTTCGGGCTTTGGATCAGCAATTGCGCACGAATGTGATTGGCGCGGCGCGGCAGCGCGGCAGGCACCACGCCTAGGATCTCCACGGCATGCCGCAATGCAACCGCAGCGGCCCGCGCCTCATTAAGGAATGCATAAACGCCGGCTTCCTGCCTGCCTTCGGCGCGCAGCATTGCCTGATAGACGAACGGCGGGAAGCCCGCCATCTGCCGCTCGGCAAGCTGCGACGCCGCCCAGCCCTCGAAATCGTGCGCCTGCAACGCGCGGAACAGCGGATGATCGGGGAAGGCGGTCTGGATCAGCACCTCGCCGGGCTTGTCGGCGCGGCCGGCGCGCCCCGCGACCTGCGTCAGCTGCGCGAACAGTTTTTCCGCCGCGCGGAAATCGCTGCTGTACAGCGCGCTATCCGGATTGAGCACCCCGATCAGCGTCAATGCGGGAAAATCGTGCCCCTTCGCAAGCATCTGTGTGCCGACCAGGATGTCCACTTCATTGGCGTGGATCTGCTCGCGCATGGCCTGCCACGCACGCCTGCTGCGCGTGCTGTCGCGGTCGACGCGCAGGATGCGCGCATCCAGAAAACGTTCGTGCAACACGCTTTCCACCCGCTGCGTACCGCTGCCGACCGGATGCAGGTCTGCATTGCCGCAACTTGGGCAGGCGTACGGCACTTGCACCTGATAGCCGCAATGATGGCAGCGCAGCCGCTTGTCGTTCAGATGCAACACCATCTTGCCCGCACAGTGCCTGCAGCCGGACAACCATCCGCAGCCGCTGCACATCAGCACCGGCGCATAGCCGCGCCGGTTGATGAACAGTAGGCTTTGCTCCTTGCGCGCGATGCGCTGCCCGATCTCGCGCAGCAGGTTTTCGCTGATGCCATGATGCATCACGGTTTGATTGATATTGACGCAGCGCACCGCAGGCAGGCGCGCCTCGGCAAGCGCGCGACCGGTCAGCCTGAGCATACGGTAGCGCCCGCTTTGCGCATTGTAGTAACTCTCCAGCGACGGCGTCGCCGACCCCAGCACGACAGGCACATCGCGCTGGCTGGCGCGGAAGATCGCCACATCGCGCGCCGAATAGCGCAGCCCGTCTTGCTGCTTGAAGGAGCCGTCATGCTCCTCATCCACGACGATCAACGCAAGCTTGGGCAGCTCGGCGAATACCGCCAGCCGCGTACCGAGCACGATCCGCGCGGCGCTCGATTGCGCCTGCTGCCAGTTGTGCAGCCGTTCGCCCTCGGGCAATCCGCTGTGCAAACTGCTCAGGTTGACCTCCGGAAAGCGGCTGCGGAAATAGTTTTCCAGTTGCGGCGTGAGATTGATCTCCGGCACCAGCAGCAACACCTGCCCGCCGCGTTGCAGCACATGGTGCATCAGATGCACATACACCTCGGTCTTGCCGCTGCCGGTGATGCCGTACAGCAGGAAGCAGGCATAGCCCCGCGCCATCGTGACCGCATCCACCGCACTTTGCTGTTCGGCAGTCAGCGTGTGCGCATCAACCAGGAGGTGATTGGCAGCGGTTGCCAGCTCGTTGCAACACTCGACATACCCATCATGCAATAACACCTTCAACTGCACCGCCGCCGTCGCCGACAGGCTCTTGAGCTGCGCCAGATTGCACGGCTGCTCCGCCAGCTTCGCCAGGATGCGCCGCTGCACCACTTTGCGTTTCGGAAACGAAGCAAGATCGAGAGAGGCACCGCTTGCGCTCAGGCGATAACTCAGGCTTGGTTTGCCGATGACGGATTTATCCGAACGCAGCCGCGCAGGCAGCGCAGACAGCACCGCCTGCCCGATCGGGTAGCGGTAGTAATCGCTGCAGAAGCGCAGCAGGCCGAGCAATTCCGCCGACAGCGGCGCACTGTCGTGCAGCACCTGGCTCACCGTCTTGACGCGCTCCGGCGCCATATCCGTGGCGGCAACGCGCTCCATCACCACTCCGGCCATCTGTCTGCGCCCGAACGGCACGATCACGCGCTGCCCGATGGCAACGGCAATACCCTCCGCCACCGTGTAATCGAACAGGGTGGGCAGCGGGACATCGAGGGCGACGCGGACTATGGTCATATTTGCTCAGGGACAACGGACGCCGTGATTGTCGCAGAAATGCAAAAGCCGCAGGCATCTCCTGCGGCTTTTTGTTCAACTATCACAAGCTCGGAAGCTGATTTGAAAATGTAGCGAGCGCAGCCAGTTCGGGTGCGCCCGGAACGCAGACAACGCAGTTGCGGTGAAGACTTACCTTCAGGTTAGTCGTAACCAAATCGGAATGTACATCGAGTACATGAGGATTCCGAGTACCGCGCAAGCCCGAAATGGCAAGCGCAGTAATTTTCAAACAGCTTCTAGTATTGAAACACATAATTAACGGAACATGTATTATACTGTCGCATGCCCACCCCATGATGAGGAGCTTGCCATGCGACAGACCGAACTGCATCTTACCGACGAGGATCGAGAGCTGATCGAATCATATCGTGCAAAGG
>DASTNS010000071.1:0-10610 GCA_035720625.1 Gallionella sp.
CTGGAGGATGCGCGGATTTTGCCCGATGATCTCTGCCTCACTGTAGCCGGAAAGGGCTTCGAAGGCGTGATTGACACGCAGGATGTTGGCATCCGCATCGGCAATCAGGATGGCTTCCTGGGTTTCGAACGTGGCGGCGGCGATGCGCAATTGCTCCGCCGCAAGATACTGTTCGGTGATGTCTTCATGTATTAGCGCGATCTCTTGAATGTCGCCAGCCGCATTTTTTAAAGGATAAATGTAAGCGCGCACCCAATATTTCTTCTGGGAGCCGGCCACTTCTTTGTTTGTATCCATGTCATAAAAAACAGTTGGGACCTCCGTTGCCTTACCGGCAAAAGCCTTCTCGATATAGGGCATGACACCCTTGGCAATGAGTTGCTGGTCTTGCAGAACATTATATTGTGCCAACGCCTCCAATGTGATGCCCCACATATTTTCCCAAGCCCGGTTGACGCTCTTCGTACGCCCATCGGGCGTGAATATCTGGATGCTCAACGGGGATTGCTCCATCAAGGCGCGAAAACGGCCTTCAGAGTATTTAAGCTCCTCTTCCAGAAGTTTGCGTCCGGTAATATCGCGAATGAAAGCACTGAATTCATATCCCTCCGCTGTCTTGATTGGGGCGACGGACAATTCGATGGGAAACTCATGGCCATCGCGATGCAGCCCCAGCAACTCAACCCGCGAATTCAATATATTTCCCTCACCGGAGGCCAGGAAACGCTCCAGGCCGCGGATGTGCGCTTCGCGGTACTGAGATGGGATGATCGTTTTATGCAGCGCTTGCCCAATCACTTCAGAACGAGTCCAGCCGAAAATATTTTCCGCCTGCGTGGTCCAGCTGATGATGGTTCCTTCGGCATTTATCTGCACTACGGCATCCATCGCGGTTTCGATGGTGGCACGCAGGCGTTCTTCATCTTCGCGGTGCGCCTCAAGCAGGGCATTGAATCCATCGGCCATTTCGTTGAAGCTGTCGCCCACCTGCTTGAGCTCATCGTGTGTGCCGAGATCGATGCGCTCACGCATGTCACCAGTGGCGAAGGCGCGTGCGGAACGGGCCAGCGCCTGGATACTGTCGATGATGGCGTAGTAGATGCCAACCGAAAAATAGACCACCACCAGGAACAGCAGGAAAGCGATGCCGACACTGATGCGCAGTACCTTTTCTGCCTGGGCGATACGCTTTCTGATCAGGACCTCGGTCGCCGGCAGCAGCGATTCATACAGCTGCGAATAGCTGTTATCGATCGCCGTGGTGGCCATCACTATGAAATCTTCCGGGGAGGTGCTGAAGCGGCCGGTGAGAATGTCCGATTCCACCAGGTTGACAAACTGGGCCACCGAATTGGAGATATCCCCGGATGCTGTCGATAGCGAGCTCCGCAGCGTTGGGTTGTGGTAGGCAGCCTTGTCGAAACTGATCTTGAGCGGCGGGAGCGCATCGTTGAGATTGGCAATCATGCCGTATATGTTTTTCTTCTGCGCCTCGGTAATCCGCTTCTCGGCCAGCACACCGGCGCCATAGGCCCGGATTCGCCCCATGTGTTCGAGTACATCCGGCAGCTTGTTGATCGCGATATCGACCAGATAGAACATGTCGACGTCCGTGGCTTGGGTATGCACCACCTCGAAAAGCAGTATCTGATCTACCAAGCGGGTATGCGCGGCGAAGTTCTCGGCTACTGTCCAGTTGAGTCCTTCTTTCCGCAGGGATCTCCAGTGTTCCCTGATGTCCTGCCAATCCGGGGTAGATATCATGTCAGCCGGCAGTTTTTCTTCCAGCGCATTGAATGCCTCGGTGGCCTCCTGTTCCTTGGAGGCACGCCTGTCCCGCACGACTTCCTTGCCACCGAGAAGCATGGCCGAAAGCCCGCGATGCTGCTGGATAAGCTGCACGGCACGGGAAATCGGCTTGATCAGCGAGACGGATTCCAGTTGCCGCTGCGAAGTGCGGATGACCGTGTCGAGACTGACAAACAGGCTCCCCGCCAATATGGCAATCGCAATAAATGATATCAACCCCAGCAACGTGAACTTTCTTGGGTAAACCAAACGGTTCATCAGGGTAATGGCCGGGTAAAAGAATAATTTCATAACCTTGACCTTGCGCGCGGCGGGTTGACTTTTAAGCAAGTGAAAGTGGAAGAGAAGTTACAAGACCAGCAGAAACTTTTTTGATGCAGATGATTTTTTAATATTGTACTTGAAATGGACAGGCGCTATACAACCACCCTTAACGAGTGGCTGTATAGAGTAAACCATTCAGTTTTGTTTGTAAAAAATAAAGTAGACTAAAAAAATAGCTACCGGTGCTAAGGTGGCTGCCATCAAAATCATGTTATCCATGGTGATTTCTCCTTAATTCCTAACCTACATTCCTATGGCAAAAACGCCGTATAAACTGGTGACGATAAAAGTGGCTATTCTTGGTTGGATATTTGTCCCTTATATCTCCTCTTGGTTGGACAGTTCTTCCTATTTATTAAGTGGAAGCCCCGCGGTTAATGCCTACGCTGCTTTTGTTAGTGCTGGCATATTGTTGTAGTAGAACTCATTCGGTGTCTTGTCGACTAGCGAAGAATGCAGTCTGTTTTGGTTATAGAGCCTGAAGTATTTCTCCAAGCCCCCGCTTTGCTATTAGCTAGTAGCACACAGAACTTGTTTCAGTGTGCGCTCTTATTTCCAAAATAGATATAGGCAGAAAATAATATATAGATAAAAGATCATTGGTGACCCAACGTTGACCGCCGAGTCAATTGTAATTCAATGTGGAGCAAATAAAACCCCAATCAACCCTGATACCAAGAGCCAGAAAACAAAAAAGCCAGCATATTTGCTGGCTTTAAAACTATTCATTTTGACTGGTCGGGGCGAGAGGATTTGAACCTCCGACCACTTGCACCCCATGCAAGTACGCTACCAGGCTGCGCTACGCCCCGAGGGCGCGGATTATAGCAGAGCGGCATGAATCACGAAGTGTTTTTACGCGCTCAACAGCGTAATGATCTCGCGAATCTCGTGGCGCAACGCGGCAACATTCATTCCTGCCGCAGGTACGGCAACACGAGTCTCAACCTCGCCGGAATGATCCAGGCGGTTGCGCGCGCCGCTGATGGTGAAGCCCTGCTCGTACAGCAGCTCACGGATACGCCGGATCAGCAGCACTTCATGGTGCTGGTAGTAACGGCGGTTGCCGCTGCGCTTGACCGGTTTGAGCTGGGTGAATTCCTGTTCCCAATAGCGCAGCACATGCGCCTTGACCCCGCACAATTCGCTGACCTCACCGATGGTGAAATAGCGCTTGGCGGGAATCGGCGGAAGCTCGGAATTAGGCTTGTGGTTTTCCATGATAGGACTTTTCCACCATGGTCTTCAGCTTCTGGCTGGGGTGGAACGTCACCACGCGGCGCGCGGTAATCGGAATTTCCTCACCGGTCTTGGGGTTGCGTCCGGGACGCTGCGGTTTGTCGCGCAATTGGAAGTTGCCAAAGCCGGACAGTTTGACGCTCTCGCCCCTCTCCAGTTGTGCACGGATTTCTTCGAAGAACGCTTCCACCATATCCTTGGCTTCGCGTTTGTTGAGGCCGACTTTCTCGAACAGCAAATCAGCCAGTTCGGCTTTGGTTAATGTTGTTGTCATTTCTCTCCCTTACATGCGCAACTGCGCGCCGTGCTGTTGCATCACATCCACCAACAGCGCGACGCTTTGTTCGATTTCCGAATCTGTCAGCGTTTTTTGAGTATCTTGTAATAAAACACGGAATGCAAGGCTTTTTTTGCCTTGCTCCACACCCTTGCCGCGATACACGTCGAACAGCGCAATTTCCTGCACATAAGGCGCGTCCGCCTGTCGCATGGCGTCCAGCAAGGTTTGCACGGCAACCACCTCGTCTACCAATACCGCCAGATCGCGGCGCACCGGCAGGAATTTGGCGATTTCGTTCATATGCGGCACTGCCGCCCGGGTCAGCGCGCCGAGTTCGACTTCAAACCACACGGCGGCGGCCTGCGCCATATCGTATTGTTGCTGCCGGTGCGGATGCAGCTCACCGATCCAGCCTACCATCTGTTCGCCGCAATAAATCTGTGCGGAACGCCCGGGGTGCAAGGCCGGGTGGGTTGCCGCAACAAAACGCAACGGTTGCGGCGCGAACAAGGCTTCGACATCTGCTTTCACATCGTAGAAATCGACCGGTTTGATGGCTGTGCCCCATTGTTCGGGTTGGGTTGCACCGTAAGCGATAACTGACAAACGCTGGCTCTGCACGTACTCGTCATTCGCTTTGGCAAAACACGCGCCGACCTCGAACAGGCGTACCCGCGGTTGTCTGCGATTCAGGTTAAAGCGCAATGCACCGATCAGTCCGCCGATCAGGCTGCTGCGCATCACTGCCAGGTTGCTGGCAATCGGGTTTTGCAGCGCCACAGCCTTGTTATTGCCGCATAATTCGCGCTCGACCTGCTCTTCGACAAACGCGTAGCTGATGATTTCCTGATAGTCGCGCGAGACAAGAATCTGTTGGATGCGCGCCAACGGGCGCTGCGATTCGCTATACGGCAGCATGGTAAGCGCGGCCTGCGGGGCTTGCGCGGGGATGTTGTCATAACCGTACAGGCGCGCCAGCTCTTCGATCAGGTCTGCCTCAATGGACAGATCGAAACGGAAGCTCGGCGGCATTACGTTGAAGTCGTCGTCCTTGTTCACGAAGTCGAATTGCAGTCGCTTCAGCAAGACGGAGATTTGTGTGTTGTCCAGCGCAATGCCGAGCACCCGCGCGACGCGCGAACGGCGCAACGTGATCACTGTACGCTTTGGAAGTTCACCGCGCACTTCGCTGATTGCCCCGGCACTGCCGCCACAAATTTCCAGTAGCAATTGTGTAGCGCGCTCCAGTGCCTGGCGCGTCGCCGCAAAATCCACACCGCGCTCGAAGCGGAACGAAGAATCGGTCGCCAGGCCGAAGCGGCGCGCCTTGCCGGCGATCGTATCGGGATGGAAGAACGCGCTCTCCAGGAACACGTCCCGCGTGGTGGTTTCCACGCCGCTGCCCTGCCCGCCCATGATGCCGGCCAACGCCAGCGCGCGCGCATTGTCGGCGATGACCAGCACCTCCGCGTTGAGCTTCACGGTCTGTTCGTTGAGCAGGGTCAGTTCTTCGCCGTTGCGTGCCTTGCGCACAGTGATGCTGCCGGACAATTGCGCCGTATCGAAGGCGTGCAGCGGCTGGCCCATTTCCAGCATCACGTAGTTGGTGATGTCCACCACCGCGCTGATGCCGCGCAGGCCGCTGCGCTCCAGACGGCGCAACATCCAAGCCGGCGTAGGGGCGGCGGCATTCACGCCGCGCACCAAGCGGCCGCAATACAGCGGACAGGCCTGAACATCGTCCACCTGTACCTGCAATTGCTCGGACAGCGTGATCGGCTGAGGTTGAATCTCCAGCTGTTTGAGTGCGCTGCCGGTCAGTGCCGCAACTTCACGCGCTATGCCGACCATGCCTGAACAATCGCTGCGGTTCGGCGTGAGCTTCAACGTGAACAACTTGTCGTCCAGCTCCAGATAGTCGCGCAGCGTCTTGCCCACCGGCGCATCTTTGGGTAGCAGCCATAGCCCCTGGCTTTCTTCGGCCAGCCCCAGTTCCTTCTCGGAACAAAGCATGCCGAACGATTCGATGTTGCGCACCTTGGCCTGCTTGATGACGAAGCCTTTTTCATTACCACTACTTGGGGGCAGCACTGCGCCGATGCGCGCGCACGGCACTTTCACGCCGACTGCGACATTCGCCGCGCCGCAGACGATAGTCAGCGGCTGTGCTTCGCCGACGTTCACCTGGCACACGTTCAGACGATCCGCGTCGGGATGCTTGACCACTTCCAGCACTTCGGCGACCACCACGTTATCGAACGCAGGCGCAACATTTTCCAGCGCCTCAACTTCCAGGCCGGCCATGGTCAGCGCATGCGCCAGCGCCTCACTGGAAAGCGCCGGATTGACCCAGGTTCTTAACCAATTCTCGGAAAATTTCATCGCGATATTCTCAGTTAAACTGTTTCAGAAAGCGCAAATCGCTCTCGTAGAACAGACGCAGATCGTTCACGCCGTAGCGCAGCATCGCCAGTCGTTCCACACCCAGGCCAAACGCGAAACCGAGATATTTTTCGCTGTCGATGTTGACATGCTTCAGCACGTTGGGATGCACCATACCGCTGCCCAGCACCTCCAGCCAGCCGGTGTGGCTGCATACGCGGCATCCGGCGCCGTTGCACATCACGCAGGCGATGTCCATTTCCGCCGACGGCTCGGTGAACGGAAAGAACGACGGACGGAAGCGCACCGCCAGATCTTCGCGCTCGAAGAATTGCTGCATGAAATCGGCCAGCACGCCCTTCAGCATCGCGAAGCTGACTTCTTCATCGATCCACAGGCCTTCCACCTGATGGAACATCGGCGAATGGGTAATATCGGAATCACAGCGGTACACGCGCCCCGGCGCAATGATTTTCAGCGGCGGCTGATGCGCTTCCATGTAACGCACCTGAACCGGCGAAGTATGGGTGCGCAACACATGCTGCGAATCGATGTAAAAGGTGTCGTGCATGGCGCGCGCCGGATGATTTTCCGGGATGTTCAGCGCGGTGAAATTGTAGAAATCGCGCTCGATTTCCGGGCCGGATGAGGTGGCAAAGCCCAGGGAGTGAAACAACTGTTCGATGCGTTCCAGCGTGCGCGTCACCGGATGCAATCCGCCCGTACCTTGGCCGCGCCCGGGCAAGGTCACATCCAGCGCTTCCGCCGCCAGCTTTTGCGCCAACCTGGATTGCAGCAGCGCATCGCGGCGCTGTTGCAAGGCTGATTCAATGCTTTGCTTGACTTGGTTGATGCGCGCGCCTGCGGCAGGGCGCTCTTCCACAGACAGCTTGCCCAAGCCTTTGAGCAAGGCAGTAAGACTGCCCTCCTTGCCCAGGTATTTTGCCTTGACCTGCTCCAGTTCAGCTTCATCGCCGATTGCGGCGAACTGCTGCAGGGCCTGATCGAGAATTTGTTGGAGTTCTTGCATCTATAACACCACTATCCCAAAGGGGATACCACAAACAAAAAAGGAGGCGAAGAACGCCTCCTTGACACCCATATGTTGGGTTACGGCGCAAAAACGCGCCTAACCCAACCTACACGCCGAGGCTGGCTTTGGCTTGCACCACGAATTGTGCAAATGCCGCCTTGTCGAACACTGCGATGTCCGACAACACCTTGCGGTCAATTTGAATCTCGGCCTTCTTCAGCCCGTTCATGAACACGCTGTAGCTCAGGCCTTGCTCACGCGCCGCCGCATTGATACGCGCGATCCACAAGGTACGGAACTGGCGCTTCTTCTGGCGACGATCGCGATATGAATACTGACCCGCTTTCATCACCGCCTGCTTGGCGATCCGGTAGACGTTCTTGCGGCGACCGCGATACCCCTTGGCTTGCGCCAATACCTTCTTATGGCTGGCGCGCGCTATTACTCCACGTTTTACTCTTGGCATGGTCTACTCCTTATGCGTAAGGCATCATGGCGCGAACCGATGCCGTATTGGTTGCATGGACTTCCGCCGTACCGCGCAACTGACGTTTGTTCTTGGTGGTCTTCTTGGTCAGGATGTGGCGCTTGAACGCTTGCGAGCGTTTGACGCTGCCACCGGCGCGGACCGTGAAACGCTTGGCCGCTCCGCTTTTGGTTTTCATCTTGGGCATGATTGCTCCTTAAGTTATGGCGGCAGGTGTTTTCCGGTGGAAAAACTTGATGACCCATACGCCACTTTTTATCGGGGAACTGTTTGCTGCATCGCTCCGACCATCCCCTTGCTGTCGAGGCAACTAAATCCATTTTCCGGGTGTTGGGTTACGCGATAAAACTGCTCTTATCCCCGGAGGGGGAACCAAACCTACACTTATTTTTTCTTGGCTTTGGGTGACAGCACCATCACCATCTGCCGGCCTTCCATCTTGGGAAACTGCTCGACCACGCCATGCTCTTCCAGATCAGCCCTGACGCGCTCGATCAGGCGCATGCCGATTTCCTGGTGGGCCATTTCACGTCCGCGAAAGCGCAACGTGATTTTTGTCTTGTTACCGTCTTCCAGAAACTTGATCAAATTGCGCAACTTGATGTTGTAGTCGCCTTCGTCCGTACCCGGACGGAACTTGATTTCCTTGATCTGAACCTGCTTCTGCTTGAGCTTGGCCTCGTGCTGCTTCTTGCTTTCGGCATATTTGAATTTGCCGATATCCATGATGCGGCACACCGGCGGATCTGCCAGCGGCGAAATCTCGACCAAATCAAGCTCTGCTTCATCCGCCAAACGCAACGCTTCCGCGATGGCAACAATCCCGATGGGCTCCTTTTCAACACCAATCAGCCGCACTTGCGGTGCGGTAATCATCTCATTGATGCGCTGCGATTTATCTTGTGCTATTGCAATATCTCCACTTGGACAATACTAAGCCGTGCTACCCGCCTTCATTTCGGATTTGAAACGCTGAAGCAATGCTTCCAGCGTCATCTGTCCGAGATCTTCACCGCTACGGGCACGCACGGCCACCAGTTTTCCGGCCACTTCCTTATCGCCGACGATCAGCTGATAAGGTAATTTCTGCAAGCTATGTTCGCGTATTTTATAGGTAATCTTCTCGTTGCGCAAATCCAGTTGCACACGCAGCCCGATTTCGCGCAACACCTGTGCGACTTGCAACGCATATTCCTCCTGCGCCTGCGAGATATTCATCAGCACCACCTGCATCGGCGCCAGCCACAGCGGGAACGCGCCCGCATGGTGCTCAATCAGAATACCAATGAAACGCTCCATCGAACCAAGAATGGCGCGATGCAGCATTACCGGCGGTTTGCGGCTGTTATCCTCATCGACGAATTCCGCATCCAGCCGCGCCGGCAGGTTGAAATCCAGCTGGATCGTACCGCACTGCCACAGGCGTCCGAGGCTGTCCTTCAGCGTAAACTCAACCTTGGGCCCGTAGAACGCACCCTCGCCCGGTTGAATGTCATAAGCCAGACCGTTCTGCCGCAACGCCGAAGCCAAGCCAGCCTCGGCCTTATCCCAGGTTTCATCGGAACCGACTCGCTTGTCGGGGCGCGTGGACAACTTGACCAGCACTTCGTTGAAACCGAAATCGCGATACACCTCGTTCAGCATCACGATGAAGTTCGACACCTCGGGCTGCACCTGTTCTTCGGTGCAGAAAATATGCGCATCGTCCTGGGTGAAGCCGCGCACCCGCATCAGGCCGTGCAGCGAACCGGAGGTCTCGTTGCGGTGGCAGGAACCGAATTCCGCCAGGCGCAACGGCAAATCGCGGTAGCTGTGCAGGCCGTGATTGAAAATCTGCACGTGGCCCGGGCAATTCATCGGTTTCACCGCGTAATCGCGATTCTCCGAACAGGTGGTAAACATGTTGTCGTGGTAGTTTTCCCAGTGGCCGGATTTCTCCCACAAGGTGCGATCCATAATGGTCGGCGTGCGCACTTCCTGGTAGTCATGCTCGCGGAACTTGCGGCGCATGTATTGCTCGACCTCCTGCCACAGCGTCCAGCCCTTGGGGTGCCAGAACACCATGCCGGGCGACGAATCCTGCATGTGGAACAGCTCCAGTTGCTTGCCCAGTTTGCGGTGGTCACGCTTCTCGGCCTCTTCGATCTGGTGCAGATAGGCATCCAGCTCTTCCTTCTTCGCCCAGGCCGTGCCATAGATGCGCTGCAGCATTTCGTTGTTCGAATCGCCGCGCCAGTACGCGCCGGCCAGCTTCATCAGCTTGAAGGCTTTCAGCTTGCCGGTGGACGGCACATGCGGGCCGCGGCACAGGTCGGTGAACTCACCTTCGCTGTACAGTGAAACATCCTGATCCGCGGGGATGGAAGCTATGATCTCGGCCTTGTAGTGCTCGCCGATATGCTTGAAATACGCCACCGCCTCGTCGCGCGGCAGCACGCGGCGCGCCACCGGAAGATCCGTCTTGGCGATCTCGCCCATGCGCTTCTCGACCGCCGCGAGGTCTTCCGGCGTGAACGGGCGCTTGTAGGAAAAATCGTAATAGAAACCGTTTTCGATGACCGGCCCGATGGTCACCTGCGCATCCGGGAACAACTCCTTCACCGCATGGGCCAGCAAGTGCGCCGTCGAATGGCGGATGATCTCCACACCATCTGCATCCTTGTCGGTAATGATCGCCAAGGCAGCATCCTGCGCAATGGAATATGAGGTATCCACCAGCCTGCCGTCCACCTTGCCCGCCAATGCGGCGCGCGCCAAGCCCGCGCCGATGCTGAGCGCAACGTCGGCGACGGTAACGGGTTGCGCGAAACTGCGCTGCGAACCGTCCGGCAAAGTAATGACTGGCATATTGTTGCTATTCCGAAAATACAAAGTGCGGCAACGCCGCACTCGAAATGTTGGTAGGCACGATTGGACTCGAACCAACGACCCCTACCATGTCAAGGTAGTGCTCTAACCAGCTGAGCTACGCGCCTAAAAGGACGCGCATTGTATCCGAAAGCGTTGCCGGCTTCAAACGAAAATCGCACATGGATTTAAGGACGAATTGCCTCAAT
>DASTNS010000072.1:0-11460 GCA_035720625.1 Gallionella sp.
GGCGACACGTATCATCAGGGCATACGCATGACCGATGCCGAAACCATGCAATGCGTGAAGGAAGCGGTCGGCAGGGTGCGCGTGGAAATCGAGGCGCTGCTGTCGATGGGGCTGGCGAATTCGCCGATGGCCAATGCCGACATCCGCGTAGCGGGCGGTAATTTCATCACCGCGCAACCCATCGGCATCATCAACGGCGTGGACCTGATGCACACCGGCAGCGTGCGCAAGGTGGATGTTGCGGCACTCAACGACCGCATGGAGTTCGGCGAGGTGGTGCTGCTCTCGCCGCTCGGCTATTCACCTACCGGCGAGGTGTTCAACGTCACGCTGGAAGACATCGCCACCGCCACCGCCATCGCGCTGGATGCAGACAAACTGGTGTTCCTGATGGATACCGACGGCGTGCAGGACAAGAAGGGCAAACTGCTCAAGGAACTCACTGTTGCCGAGGCGCAGGCGGTGTTGTCCGGCAAACGCAAACTGCCGGACGATGTGGGTTTGTTTTTACCCTGTGCGATACGCGCCTGCGAAGCCGGCGTGGCGCGCACCCATCTGATCAGCCGCCACACCGACGGCGCGGTGCTGCAGGAACTGTTCAGCGACGAAGGCATCGGCACGATGGTAGTGGAAAGCACGCTCAACACCCTGCGCGCCGCCACGATCGAAGATGTCGGCGGCATCCTGCAGCTGTTGCGCCCGCTGGAAGCCGAAGGAGTCCTGGTGCGGCGCAACCGCGAATTGCTGGAACGCGAAATCAGCCGTTTCGTGGTGCTGGAACACGACCACCGCATCGTCGGTTGTGCCGCGCTCTACCCGTTCCCCGACGAGGCCGCTGCCGAACTGGCCTGCCTCGCGGTGGACGCGCAGTGCCGCGATCGCGGCTACGGCCAGGCCATCCTCGACCATATGATCGGCATCGCGAAAACCCAGGGGCTGAAGAAATTGTTTGTGCTCACCACGCGCACCGCGCACTGGTTCATCGAGCGCGGTTTCAATGAGGCCGGTGTCTCGGCGTTGCCCGCGCAGAAGAAGTCGCTGTATAACTACCAGCGGAAATCGAAGGTGTTCGTCAGGAAAATTTGATGCATCGTCGTTCGGTTGCCGCCGGACACCCCCGGAAACTGTGTGTATCGCCAAGCCTCAATAGCTCGCGCTACGCTGACGATCACTATCCAGAATGATCCCACAGTCCAAGTTCCTGCATCTGCCGGATTGCCTGTTCCGCCCAGCCGCGGTTGGCGGTGGGCGAGGCCGGGCTGGGGTGCAGGATGCGCCCGACGCGGATGCCAGGCACATCCGCCAGCGCGTGGCGCGCACGCGCTTCGGCGAAGCCGCCGATGCCGATCACCCACTCCGCGCCGGTGGCGCGCACCACTTCGGCCAGATGGGTGTCGCAGGCCGCAAACAGCGGCGTGGCCTCTGGAGTGGGAAGCTTGTCCGGCGTGAGGTTGCGCGCGCCGGCGAAGAACGCCAGCGGGCAATAGTTGGCGACGAAGTGCTCGGCGAAAAAGTTGCCGGCCTCTCCGAAGCGTTGCGTAAACAGCCCCCACAGCCGCCGTCCGCTCACTTCGCTGCGCGGACAGTCCCAGCCTTCGATGGGCCGTGCCGGGTTTTCCCGCACTGGCCTGGCGATGGGCGCATCGAGGCGCAGCCAGTCGCGCACCGCCGCGATCTCGCCGAACGGCACGCCGGTCTGCGTCATGCCGAACGGGCCGGGATTCATGCCGACGAACAAAATGCGCTTCTTGCCTTCGCCGTAGCGCCGCAGGTATTGCTCGTGGCACGCCCAGGCGTAGTCGAGCGGGTTATAGACATGCGTGATCGGCGCGGAAAATGACAGGCCGGAAACAGCCCGTGACAATTTTTGTGCAGCGACAATCAATTCAGCGGCGCTCATTGATGATGTTCGCTTCATATCTCCAGGGTCAGGCATTTGCATGCGCCGCCGGCCTTGAGGAATTCGGAAACATCCGTCTCGATGACTTCGAGGCCGCGCTGCTGCAGGGTGAGCTTCAGTTCCGCCGACGCTCTGTGCAGGATGACGCTCCGCTCGATGGAGACGGCGTTGCAGGCAAAATTTCTTGCGTCCGACTCAGAAACCCAGATGATGTTTTCACCGAAGGCATAGTCAAGGGCGGCCACGCTTTTTCTTGAGAATGCCTTCGCGTAGGCAATGGCCTGCCCATCCGGCAGCGGGCAGAACGCCGTGTCGAGGTGATACCAGCGCGTATCGACGAGTTCCAGCCCGCAGGCTTCGACATCGAGCATGGTGACGATCTCGTCCAGCGCACGCGAATCGCTGCGGATCCCCGAGCCGAACCAGAGCCTCCCTTGCGAATCGAACAGGGCGTCCCCCGCGCCCTCGAAGATGGTTTCATCGTGCGTGCGCCGTACGCGGTAGCCATGCGAGGAAAAGAATTCCTCGAAGTGCTTCGCCTCGGACAGCCTCTCGGTATGGCGGAACGACGAAATGATGGCTTCCTTTCCCCGGACCAGCCCCGCATTGGCGGTGAACACCATGTCCGGCAGGCCGGCGACGGGCTCGATCAGGCTGACCGATGCCCGCCTTGCCACGATGTCGTACAGGTTTTTCCACTGCCGCTTCGCCAGCACCCGATCCACCTTTCCGAGGTTGCCTTCCATCCAGGGATTGATCACATAGCGCACCTCGAAGAATTCCGGCGCGCACATCAGGAAATGCTTCATCGGTATTCCCTTCGCTCTAACCAAAATCGTCTGTTAGAACTGAACAGTTCCTTCCCCCTCACAGGGGGAAGGCTAGGATGGGGGTTGGTGCTGTGGAAATACCACAATTCTACCCCCTCCCCAACCCTCCCCCTACAAGGGGGAGGGGATATTTCGGGTAATGGACAATCTGGGTTTAACGAGTGGTAAATTTTCATTGGCCGTTCGGTTGAATTTCATTCCACGGTGCAACCTTGAGCAGCAACAGCATCCCCGGCAGCGCCAATACTGCGCACAGCAGGAAGAAGCCGCCCCAGCCCATCTGCTCCACCAGCCAGCCCGCCGTGGCGTTGACGAAGGTGCGCGGCACGGCGGCGAGGCTGGTGAACAGCGCGAACTGCGTCGCAGTGTAGGCGGGATGGGTGGTGTGCGCGATATAGGCGACGAAGGCCGCCGTACCCAGCCCGACGCCGAATGCTTCCAGGCCGATTACGAACGCGAGTTGCGTGAGGTGCAGCGCGGTAATTTCTGCATGAGCGCCCTGCACAGCCAGCCAGTAAAAGCCGAAGATCGACACCACCTGCACCACGCCGAACAGCCACAGCGTGCGGTTGATGCCGAGCTTCAGCATCCAGATGCCGCCGAGCAGCGCGCCGATCACCGCCGGCCACAGCCCGGCGTTCTTGGCGATCAGGCCGATCTGCGATTTGCTGAAACCCATGTCGAGATAGAACGGCGTGGCCAGCGCGGTGCACAGGCTGTCGCCGAGCTTGTAAAAGAACAGGAAGGCGAGGATCAGCAGCGCGCCCTGCCAGCCCTGCCGCGTGATGAATTCGCGGAATGGTTCGACCACCGCGGCGCGCAACGTCTTGGGCGCGTTGACCGCGACCGGCTCCTTGACCAGCAGCGTCATCGCCATGCCGGGCAGCATGAACAGCGCGGTGATGAGGAACACCGTGTCCCACGGCAGATGGTCAGCGAGGATCAGCGACAACGAACCGGGTATCAGTCCGGCGATACGATAGGCGTTGACGTGCACCGCATTACCCAGCCCGAGTTCATTGTCCAGCAGCAATTCGCGGCGATAGGCGTCCAGCGCGATGTCCTGCGTGGCGGAGAGGAAAGCGAGCAGCGTGGCGAGCAGCACAATGATGGATAAGTCATTCTGTGGCGAGAAGCCGCCCAGCGAAGCGATCACTAACAGCAAGGCGACCTGGGTCAGCAGCATCCAGCCGCGCCGCCGCCCCAGCACTGGCACCACGTAGCGGTCCAGCAGCGGCGACCAGAGGAATTTCCAGGTGTAGGGGAACTGGATCAGCGCGAACGCACCAATCACCTTGAGGTCGATATGCTCGGTGCGCAGCCATGCCGGAACCAGGTTGAGCAGCAGGTACAGCGGCAGGCCGGAAGCAAAGCCGGTGAACACGCAGATCAGCATGCGGCGGGTGAAGAGTTGTTGCCAGACGGTCATGTTGATTGCCCTCTCACCTAGCCCCTCTTCCACAAGTGGGCGATGGGAAGCATTGGCACCCTCTCCCGCTCGCGGGAGAGGGTTGGGGAGAGGGTGCTTGCAGACTTATATCCCACGCTGAAACCGGTACACCGCCGTACTGCCCAGCAGGTTTGGCAGCAGGCTCACCTCGCGCTCGCCGGTCATTACGCGGCGTTCCATGATCGTGACGCGATGGCGGTCGCAGAACATCTCGAAGTCGCGCAGCGTACAGAGATGCACGTTTGGCGTGTCATACCATTGATAGGGCAGCTCGTGCGACACCGGCATGTTGCCAAGCAGCACACGGAGGCGATTTTTCCAGTAGCCGAAGTTGGGGAAGCTGACGATGCCCTCGCGTCCGACGCGCAGCATTTCCCGGATCAGTGCCTCGGTATGGCGTGTGGCTTGCAGTGTCTGTGACAGGATCACGAAGTCGAATGAGCTGTCCTCGAAATCGGACAGGCCGGATTCCAGGTCGTTTTGGATCACGTTCACGCCGTTGGCGATGCACGACACGATATCGAGGTCGTTGATTTCCACGCCGTAGCCGCGCACTGCGCGGGTTTCCTTGAGGTAGCGCAGCAGGCTGCCGTCGCCGCAGCCGAGGTCGAGCACTGATGCGCCCTTGGGTATCCATGCGGCGATCGCGGCAAAATCCGGGCGTTCGGCGGCGAGCCGGGCGATGTCGTCTTGCGTCATTGGGCAGATTCCCTTGCAACGTTATCGAGATAGGCGCGCATCACGTCGAAATAGTGCGGGTGCTCCATCAGGAAGGAATCATGGCCATGCGTCGAGGTGATTTCCGCATAGCTGACGCTGCGCCGGTTGTGCAGCAAGGGCCGCACGATCTCGCGCGCGCGTTCAGGCGAAAAACGCCAGTCGGTGGTGAACGAGATCACCAGAAAAGCTGCCTTGGCGCGTGCGAACGCCTGGTTAAGGTCGCCGCCGGAATCATGTGCCGGGTCGAAATAATCCAGTGCCTTGGTCATCAGCAGATAAGTGTTGGCGTCAAAATAAGCCGCGAATTTGTCGCCCTGATAGCGCAGATAGGACTCGATCTCGAACTCGATGCCGTAACCGTAGCTGAATTTTCCGTCGCGCAGTTCGCGTCCGAATTTATCCGCCATCACGTCGTCGGACAGATAGGTGATGTGCCCCAGCATGCGCGCCAGCCTCAGGCCGCGCGTCGGCACCACATTGTGCCGGTAGAAATTGCCGTCGTGAAAATCCGGGTCGCCCAGTATCGCGCTGCGCGCCACGTCGTTGAACGCAATGTTCTGCGCGGTGAGGTGTGGTGCGGCGGCAATTGCCAACACATGGCGCACGCGCTCTGGGAAGGTCAGCGACCATTGCAACGCCTGCATCCCGCCCAGGCTGCCACCGATCACCGCCGCGAATTGCCGGATACCGAGCAGGTCGGCCAAACGCGCCTGTGATTCCACCCAGTCTTCCACCGTGATGACCGGGAAATTCGCGCCGTAAGGCTGCCCGGTCTCCGGGTCGATGGAAGAAGGGCCGGTAGAGCCGTGACAGCCGCCGAGATTGTTTAGGCCGATCACATAAAATTTATTGGTGTTGATCGGTTTGCCGGGGCCGATCATGTTGTCCCACCAGCCGACGTTTGCAGTGTCGTCCGCGTAATAGCCCGCCACGTGGTGATGCCCGGACAGCGCGTGGCAGATCAGGATCGCGTTGGACTTGTCGGCATTCAGTTTGCCGTAAGTTTCATACACCAGCTCATAGCGCGGCAGCACCGCGCCGCTGCGGAAAACCAGCGGAGTGTCGAATTGCGCACGTTTCGCGCTGACGATGCCGATGCTGTTTGATGCGTTCAAAATGAGTACCCCAAAAACAAAACCCGTTCAGCTTGCGCGGAGCGGGTTGCCTCGCTTTAGCTGGTATGTTTTAAGTGCCCCGCAAGCTGATGTCAAATCGGCACTGATGAAACTACTGATAGAACTACTGGCCATCTGACTAGGCAAGCAAACAACGCTCACCAAGTCATTGGTCATAGCCATTCGACTAAACGAGCAAACAACACTCGTTAAACCACTAACTATAATGCACAGTTTCCGTGTTTTGTGGATTGCTGTCAATCCCGGTTCCATGCAGCGGATATTTTTGTTATGTAGGTTGGGTTAGCAGCTTTATCGCATAACCCAACAAAACTAATTCAAAGCCGCCAGATTTTCAACATACCAATACCAGGGTTTATGTTGGGTTACGGTGCAAGAAGCCGCACCTAACCCAACCTACGCGTTGAGCCGATCCAGCAACTCGCGAATCCTGAGCGGGTCGTCAGCGCGCAGAATTTTCTGCGTGAGTACGGCGATTTCCGGCAGGCTGGTGGTGAGCACGCGTTGCTTGACGCTCGGTACTTGCGCCGAGAACATCGAGAACTGGCGCAGCCCCATGCCCAGCAGCAGCCGAGTGTAAGCCAGTTCACCGGCCATTTCGCCGCACACCGAAATTGGCACGCCGAGCTTGTTTGAGGTGCCGATGACATGCGACAGCAGATTCAGCACGGCGGGGTGCAGTGGGTCATACAGGTGCGCGACATCCTCATCGGTGCGGTCGATGGCCAGTAAATACTGGATCAGGTCGTTGGTGCCGATGGAGAGGAAATCCAGTTTTTTGGCAAAGACATTCAGCGCCAGCGCGGCAGCAGGAATCTCGATCATGCCGCCGATTTTCACCTCGCGGTCATAGGGGATACCTTCGTCATCCAGGTCTTGTCTGGTTGCGGCGATGAACTGCAAAGTCTGGTTGAGTTCCGATACGCTGGACAGCATCGGTACCAGTATTTTTACGTTGCCGTAATGCGTGGCGCGCAGCAGCGCGCGCAACTGGGTGCGGAATAGTTGCGGCTCTGCCAGGCACAGGCGGATCGCGCGCAGCCCCAGCGCGGGGTTGCTGGCGACACGCCCCGCATCCTTGAGCTGTTTGTCCGCACCGAGGTCGAAGGTGCGAATCGTGACGGGCTGTCCTTCCATGCCCTCTGCTGCCGCACGATACGCCTCGAACTGTTCTTCTTCATCCGGCAGTTCGTCGCGGTTGAGGAACAAAAATTCGCTACGGAACAGGCCGATGCCGGTCGCGCCATTCTCTTTCACGTCGGCGATATCTTCCGGCTTCTCGATATTGGCGTGCAATTCGACGATGCTGCCGTCCAGGGTGCTGGCGCGTGCGGTGCGCAGCCGTTTGAGCTTCTTGCGCTCCAGCTCCCACGCGCTTTGGCGCAGCTTGTATTCGGCCAGTATCATCTTGTCCGGATTGACGATCAGCACGCCCTGTTCGCCGTCCAAGATCAGCAGGTCGTCTTCGCGGATCAGTTCGCGGGCATGGTGCAGGCCCACCACGCACGGTGTGTTCAGGCTGCGCGCGACAATTGCGGTATGCGAGGTCGCGCCGCCGGCGTCGGTAACAAAGGCGGCATATTGCTGCGGCTTAAACTGGATCAGGTCGGCGGGGCTCAAGTCGTGTGCCACCAGGATCGTCTCGACATCATGGCGCGCCGGCGGCGGCTGGTGCCCGGGGTGGCCGGCAAGCCGCTTGAGCAATCGTTCGGCAACCTGCTTCACGTCGGTCTGCCGCTCGCGCAGGTAGGCATCTTCAAATTCATCGAATTGCGCAACCAGGGTTTCCGTCTGCACCTTGAGCGCCCATTCCGCATTGCAATGTTCGTTGGCGATCATCTCGCGCGGCGCGACGCTCAGCAGCGGGTCGTCCAGGATCATCTGGTGCAATTCGAGAAAGGCATCGAACTCGGCGGCGGCGTAGGTAGGGCGGTTGCTGCGCAGGCTGGAGAATTCATTGCGCGTGGCTTGCAACGCGGCATCGAAGCGCGCAACCTCCTCGTCGATGAAGTGCTTAGGCAAAATATAATGCGCCACCTCCAGCGAAGTATGCGAGACCAGGTGCGCATGGCCGATGGCGATGCCGCTGGAGACCGCAATCCCGTGCAAAGTGAAGCTCATTCATCCTCTCCGAAGCGGTTGTTGATAAGGTTCAAAATAGCCTGCATCGCATCGGCTTCGTCCTCGCCTTCGGTTTCGATGCCGATGGTCGTGCCCTTGGCGGCGGCCAGCATCATCACGCCCATGATGCTTTTCGCGTTCACGCGGCGCTGGTTACGCGACAGCGTCACCTCGCATTTGAAACCGGAAACCAGTTGCGTGAGCTTGGCCGAGGCACGTGCGTGCAGTCCCAGTTTGTTAACGATCAGCACATCTTGTTGCAGCATCACAGCCTTCCGAGTCGATATAAATGATACATTCACGGCCACCCTCGACGGCGATTTCTGCCAGTTCCGGCAAGGTCTTGCCGGGGCTGCACACCACGCGCAGCAGCATCGGCAGATTCACGCCCGCCACCCCCATCACATGCTCGGCATGGCACAATTGCCGCGCGATGTTGCTCGGCGTGGCACCGAATATATCTGCCAGAATCAGCACGCCGCCGCCGGTATCCAGTTGTTTGATAAGCGCCTGCCCTTCAAGCAATTTCAGTTGTGGATCGTCGCCGGCCAGCACCGTCAACACCTTGAGGTTGTGTGGCACTTCGCCCAGTACGTGCCTGACACAATCCACAAAACTGTCACCCAACCCGTTGTGGGTTACCAACAAGATTCCGACCAATTAAATCACTCCCTTAAATTAACCTAAAAAAAGCAGTTGGCAGAAAATTTATCTGCTTCGATGTGTTACGCTGCTTTTAATAGGTGCGAATTTATTCGCACGGTCAGCGAGCTATGTGCGAATAAATTCGCACCTACAACCCCTTGACTGCCGAATCCAGATACATCACTCCACCTGCGGACGAATGCTCTTGTCGGTGAATTCTAGCCGTTTCTGCAATCCGGCTGTGAGATGGATGTTGCCTTGTGCATCCACCAGCAGCGCATCGGCCAGATTCATTTGCGCCGCAGCGGCGCGCCAGCCGCCCGCTCCGGCGATGAACAGCGGCTTGGAAACGGCATCGGACAGCACCCCGGCGCGCGGCCCGCGCGTCATAACCAGCGACTTGGCGGGCGTTGTTTGCTCGCCTAGTCGAATGGCTAGTGGTCTTATCAGTACGGTTGCCGCCTGCACGCCCTGCGCGGGGTGGCCGCTGCGCGGATCGATCAGGTGGCAATAGCGTTTACCGTCCAGCATGAAATAACGCTGATAGTCGCCGGAGGTGCCGATGGCCTCGCCATCGCGCAGTTCCAGCGCCGCGAGCGCGCCGGGCTTGCGCGGATGCTGGATGCCGACGCGCCATGGGCGCTCGCCATGCTGGCCAAGTGCGAGCACATTGCCGCCGATGTTGATCAGCGCGTTATGGATGCCCTGCTTGTGCAATATTTCGGCGGCGCGATCCAGCGCATAGCCTTTGGCGTAGCCGCCGAGGTCGAGCCGCACCGCCTTGTTGCGGCTGCTTACCTTAACCCCTCCCAGCCTCCCCTTGTCAGGGGAGGAGAGGTTGGTTCCCCCCTGATAAGGGGGGCTAGGGGGGTTGGGTGTGGCAGAAAAAACCAAGTCGCTCATCTGCGGATTCGCCTGCACCAGCGCGGCGATCCGCTTCTCATCCGGCAGCGCCGCCTGGAACTCGTCGGCGTGGAATCCCCACAGTTGCACCAGCCCGCCGATGGCAGGATTGAACAAGCCCTGCGATTGCTGCGAAAGTTGCGCGGCGTCCTGCAGCATCGCGGCGAGTTCCGGGGAGACGGCCTTGCTTTCGCCCCTGGCGAATGCGGCATTCAGCTCGCTCAGCTCGCTCGGCTGCCACGCATGCAGCATGTCGTGCAGCCGCTGGAACTCCTGCAGCACCTCGTTCGCCGCCTGCCTGGCGCGCGGCTCGCTCTCGCCATACACGGTGACGTCCACCAGCGTGCCGAACACATAGCCCTGCTCCTGATGCAGCGGTTCCTTGCCCTCGCAGGCAGCAAGCAACAGGGCGGCAGCAACCGCAAGGAGGCGGATCAGTCCGGTCATCTAGGGATTCCCGGCGGCCTCGATTTCCAGCGACGCGGCGAGCAGCGCCAGCCGCGCTACCACGCCGTAAGCATAGAAGCGGTTGGGCATGTCGTCCGGCGCGCAATCCGGATTGGGCAACGTGCAGCAGCTCTCGAACGCGAGCGGTTCGAAGCGCATGCCGGGCGCATTCAGGTTCTCGTCCACGCCGCGCTCGGTATGCATGCGGTAAAAACCGCCGACCACGTAGTGATCGACCATGTAGACCACCGGCTCGGCCACCGCGTCGTTGATATGCTCGAAGGTGTACACCCCTTCCTGCACCAGCACGTCCGAGACTTCCATGCCTTCCTTGACCACCGCCATCTTGTTGCGCTGCCTGCGGTTCAGCCCGGTGATCTCGCCGGCGTCCTTTACCGTCATGACGCCCATGCCATACGTGCCCGCATCGGCCTTGACGATGACGAACGGGTCATGTTTCACGCCGTATTCGGCGTATTTCGCGCGCATCTTCTGCAGCACGCCGTCCACCTGCGCGGCGAGGCAGGCTTCGCCGACCCGTTCCTGGAAGTTGACCTGGTGGCAGACCGCAAAGTAGGGGTTGATCAGCCATGGGTCGATGCCGAGCAGTTTGGCAAATTCGCCTGCGACACGGTCGTAGGCGGCGAAATGTTGCGATTTGCGCCGTATATACCAGCCGGCGGACAGCGGCGGGTAGACTTCCTGTTTGAGATTCTTCAGGATATCCGGCACGCCCGCCGACAGGTCGTTGTTGAGCAACACCACGCACGGGTCAAAGCCTCCCCCCGATTCCTGGTCTTCCAGCACGAGCCGCCTGCCGCGCCGCACCAGCGGCTCCAGCGTCAGCGTGCCGCCGTCGGGCAACTGGATCGGCGTGGGCGCGGTGATCTCCGGCAGCAGGCTGCCGACGCGTACGCGCATCCCGGCTTGCCGGATGATGGTGACCAGCTGCGCAACGTTTTGCAGGTAGAACATATTGCGCGTGTGGCTTTCCGGTATCAGCAATACCCCGCGCGCTTTGGGGCAGATCTTCTCCACCGCGCTCTGCATCGCCTGCACGCACAGCGGCAGAAAATCCGGATTGAGGTTGTTGAAGCCGCCCGGGAACAGGTTGGTGTCCACCGGCGCCAGCTTGAAGCCGCTGTTGCGCAGATCCACCGAAGCGTAGAACGGCACGGCATGCTCCAGCCATTGCGCGCGGAACCAGTGCTCGATGGTCGGCATGGCATTCAGGAAACGCCGCTCCAGATCGAGCAGCGGGCCGGTCAGGGCGGTAGTCAGATGGGGAACCATAATGCTCTGCGAATT
>DASTNS010000073.1:0-18120 GCA_035720625.1 Gallionella sp.
AGAAGCACACCATCGAGATCGTGGTGGACCGGCTGAAAGTCAATGCCGATGCCAAGCAGCGCCTGGCCGAATCGTTCGAGACCGCGTTGCGCCATGCCGACGGGCGCGCGCTGGCGGTGGAGATGGATACGGAAAAAGAGCACCTGTTCTCGGCGAAATTCGCCTGCCCGATCTGCAGCTACTCGCTGCCGGAACTGGAGCCGCGCCTGTTCTCGTTCAACAACCCGATGGGCGCATGCCCCAAGTGCGACGGCCTCGGCGTCATCAGCTTCTTCGACCCCAAGCGCATCGTCGCCTTTCCGCAGATGTCGCTGAGCTCAGGCGCGATCAAGGGCTGGGACCGGCGCAACCAGTTTTATCACCAGTTGCTTGCCGGCCTCGCGAAGCACTACGACTTCGATATCGAGCAGTCCTTCGAGAGCCTGCCGGAGAAAATCCAGCAGGTGATCCTGTACGGCAGCGGCAGGACCGAGATCGCGTTCCAGTACCTGAACGAGCGCGGCAAGCCGACGCTGCGCGAACATGCCTTCGAGGGCATCGTCAACAATCTGGAGCGCCGCTACAAGGAGACCGACTCGCCCGCGGTGCGCGAGGAGCTGGCGAAATACCTGAACAGTTGCCCCTGCCCGGAATGCAAGGGCACGCGCCTGCGCCTGGAGGCGCGCCATGTGCGCGTCGCGGACAAAAACCTCTACGAGATCAGCGCGCTGCCGCTGAAGCAGGCGCTGACTTTCTTCCAGGGCCTGAAGCTGCCCGGCCACAGGCAGGCGATTGCGGAAAAGATCGTGCTGGAGATCGCCAGCCGCCTGACCTTCCTCAACAACGTCGGGCTGGATTACCTGTCGCTGGAACGCTCCGCCGAAACGCTGTCCGGCGGCGAGGCGCAGCGCATCCGCCTCGCGTCGCAGATCGGCTCGGGCCTGACCGGCGTGATGTACGTGCTCGACGAGCCGTCCATCGGCCTGCACCAGCGCGACAACGACCGCCTGCTGGCCACACTCAAGAAGCTGCGCGACATGGGCAACAGCGTGATCGTGGTCGAGCACGACGAGGATGCGATCCGCAACGCCGATTACGTGGTTGACATGGGGCCGGGCGCTGGCGAACACGGCGGGCTGATCGTGGCGCAGGGCACGCCGGATGAAATCTGCCAGTGCAAGGAATCGCTCACCGGCGATTACCTGACCGGCCGCCGCAGCATCCCCGCGCCGGGAAACCCCCGGAAGCCGGATACGGAACGCATGCTGCACATCGTGGGCGCTTCCGGCAACAACCTGAAAGGCATCACGCTGAACCTGCCGGTCGGCCTGCTGGTATGCGTCACCGGCGTGTCCGGCTCCGGCAAGTCCACGCTGATCAACGACACGCTGTATCCCGCCGTGGCGCAGCATCTCTACGGCAGCAGTGCCGAGCCTGCGCCGTACGCCGAGATCAGCGGGCTGGAATTTTTCGACAAGGTGATCAACGTCGACCAGTCGCCGATCGGACGCACACCGCGCTCCAATCCCGCCACCTACACCGGCCTGTTCACGCCGATCCGCGAGCTGTTCTCCGGCGTGCCCTCATCGCGCGAACGCGGCTACGGGCCTGGGCGCTTCTCGTTCAACGTCAAGGGCGGGCGCTGCGAATCCTGCCAGGGCGACGGCGTGATCAAGGTCGAGATGCACTTCCTGCCGGACGTGTACGTGCCGTGCGACGTGTGCCACGGCCAGCGCTATAACCGCGAGACGCTGGAGATCAACTACAAGGGCAAGAACATCCACAACGTGTTGCAGATGACCGTCGAGCAGGCACATGAATTCTTCAAGCCCGTGCCGGTCGTCGCGCGCAAGCTGCAGACCCTGCTCGACGTCGGCCTCGGCTACATCACGCTGGGGCAATCCGCCACCACGCTGTCAGGCGGCGAAGCTCAGCGCGTGAAGCTGTCGCTGGAGCTGTCCAAACGCGACACCGGGCGCACGCTGTACATCCTCGACGAGCCGACCACCGGCCTGCACTTCCACGACATCGCGCTGCTGCTCAAGGTGATCCACAAGCTGCGCGACCAGGGCAACACCGTGGTGGTGATCGAGCACAACCTCGATGTGGTCAAGACCGCCGACTGGGTGATCGACCTCGGCCCGGAAGGCGGCGAAGGCGGCGGCCGCATCATCGCCGAAGGCTCGCCGAAGGACATCGCCAGGGACAGGAACAGCGTGACGGGGAAATATCTGAAACCGGTGCTGGGGAAATAATAGAGCCTTTCAAGGCATATCGCGACCGATGCTGAGAATATCCAGGCACATTGCCATCCCCGATGCCGAGATCGAGTTGCATGCGATCCGGGCGCAGGGCGCGGGCGGACAGAACGTCAACAAGGTCTCCACCGCGATCCATCTGCGCTTCGACATCAACGCTTCGTCGCTACCGGATGAGTGCAAGGAAAAGCTCCGGCAGCTGACCGACCGGCGCATCTCCGGCGACGGGGTGATCATCATCAAGGCGCAGCGCTATCGCAGCCAGGAGAAGAACCGGGAAGATGCGCTTGCGCGGCTGCATGCCCTGATTGGAAGCACGTTCATCGCGCCAAAGAAGCGTACCGCAACCAAGCCAACCAAGGCTTCAAAGACGAGACGGCTGGAGAGCAAGGCGCAACGCGGACAACTGAAGGCGTTGCGCGGCAAGGTCGATGACTAACGATGTTGGGTTACGTCCGTCGGTGGTGAGCCTGCCGAACCATGGAACTGCCAACCCAAGCTGCGGATATCCCAGGCTCGCCGAAGAAGCTGTCTTGAAAATTCGCGAGAAGGGATGGATGCAAGGCGCACGAAGCCTTGCATGGCCATTCGACTAAGCTGGCAACAATACGCCAGCCAAGTCGCTGGTCAACGCAGAAACCGGAATGTACAAAAAGTACATGAGGATTTCGAGTACCGCGCAACGCCGCAGACGCCCTCCGCAGCAATTTTAAAGACAGCTTCTAAACGGCTATGCCCTTTTCGTCGAACATCCCCTCGAACAGGATCGAGCTGAGGTAGCGCTCGCCGGAGTCGGGCAGAATGACGACGATGGTCTTGCCCGCATTCTCCGGGCGTTTGGCCTGGCGCACTGCGGCGGCGACCGCCGCGCCGCAGGAGATGCCGGACAGGATGCCTTCTTCACGCGCGAGGCGGCGGGCATACAACACGGCGTCTTCGTTGGTCACCTGCTCGATCTCGTCCACCAGCGACATATCCAGCGTGTCCGGCACGAAGCCCGCGCCTATGCCCTGGATTTTGTGCGGCGCGGGCTTCAGCGGTTCGCCGGTGCGCTGCTGGGTGAGTACCGGGCTGGCGGAAGGCTCGACCGCAACCGAGGTGATGGCCTTGCCCCTGGTCTGCTTGATGTAGCGCGACACGCCGGTGATCGTTCCGCCGGTGCCGACGCCGGAGACGAAGATATCCACCTTGCCGTAGGTATCGTTCCAGATTTCCGGGCCGGTGGTCTGTTCGTGGATGGCGGGGTTGGCTGGGTTCTTGAACTGTTGCAGCAGCACGTAGCGGGAATCGGAGGCGGCGATCTCCTCGGCCTTGGCGATCGCGCCGCTCATGCCTTTGGCGCCTTCGGTCAGCACCAGCGTGGCACCGAAAGCAACCAGAAGTTTGCGCCGTTCGATGCTCATGGTTTCCGGCATGGTCAGAGTGAGCGGGATGCCGCGTGCGGCGGCAACAAACGCCAGCGCAATGCCGGTGTTGCCGCTGGTCGGTTCGACGATGTGTTTGCCGGGGCCGAGCAGGCCGCGCTTTTCGGCATCCCAGACCATCGCCGCACCGATGCGGCATTTGACGGAGTAGGCGGGATTGCGTCCTTCGATCTTGGCGAGGATGGTGGCAGATGCGCCATCGGTAATACGGCTGAGTCGCACCAGCGGCGTGCGGCCTATGGATAGGGAGTTGTCTGCGAACCAGTTTGCCATGAGTATCTCCAGTTAGGTGTGTCGAAAATGCAAAAAAGCCGGACATGTCCGGCTTTTTGTTTAACGCTGCAACATCCTTCGGCGAACTCAGGATGAGCGGCTGCGCTAGTTACTCGGCATCAACGGCTGTGGCTTCTGCCGGACGATCCATCAGCTCGATCAGCGCCATCGGGGCGTTGTCGCCCTGGCGGAAACCGAACTTGAGGATGCGCAGATAGCCGCCGTTGCGTGCCGCATAGCGCGGCCCGAGTTCGTCGAACAGCTTGACAACCATTTCGCGATCGCGCAGACGGGCAAATGCCAGACGGCGATTGGCCAGGCTCGGAGTCTTGCCCAGCGTCAGGATGGGCTCTGCGACACGGCGCAGTTCCTTGGCCTTGGGCAGGGTAGTCTTGATGACTTCGTGGCGCAACAGCGACACGGTCATGTTGCGGAACATCGCCAGACGGTGGCTGCTGGTGCGGTTGAGTTTTCTTAAACCTGAACGGTGACGCATGATTTGCCTCTCTTAACTTCTAATTTTCTTGGGCTTCTAAATTTCTTGAGTTTCTGTTTTATTTCGCTGCTTTAAGCGGCGGCTACAGGCCAGTTTTCCAGCTTCATGCCCAGCGACAAGTTGTGCTCGGCAAGAACCTGCTTGATTTCGTTGAGCGACTTGCGGCCCAGATTCGGGGTACGCAGCAGGTCGTTTTCGGTGTACTGGATCAGGTCGCCGATATAGTGGATGCTTTGTGCCTTCAGACAATTCGAAGAACGCGGTGTCAGTTCCAGATCATCCACCGGACGCAACAGAATCGGGTCAACCTTGGGCGCCTGCACCTTCTCGACAACCGGCTCGGTGCCTTCTAGGGCGGCGAACACGGAGAACTGGTCGACCAGGATACGCGCCGCGTTGCGGATTGCCTGCTCAGGATCGATGGCGCCATTGGTTTCGATGTTCATCACCAGCTTGTCGAGGTCGGTGCGCTGCTCGACGCGCGCGCTTTCGACCGCGTAGCTGACGCGGCTGACCGGGCTGAACGATGCGTCCAGCGCGATATGGCCGACCGCACGCGACTCGCTCGACACCTGGCGGGAAGTCGCCGACACATAGCCGCGCCCCTGCTCGACCTTGATCTGCATGTCCAGCTTGCCGCCGGCAGTCAAATGCGCGATCACGTGATCTGGATTGACAATCTCGACATCGGCATTGCCGCTGATATCGGCGGCCGTCACTACGCCTTGGCCTTCTTTCTTGATGGTCAGCACGACTTCCGGCACGTTATGCAGACGCAGCACCACGCCCTTGAGATTCAGCAGGATGTCCACGACATCTTCCTGCACGCCGTCGATGGTTGCATACTCATGCAACACGCCGGCCATCCTCACCTCGGTCGGTGCGGCGCCGGGCATGGAGGATAGCAGAATACGGCGCAATGCATTGCCCAATGTGTGGCCGTAGCCACGCTCAAAAGGCTCCATCACCACCTTGGCCTGGGTGGCAGAAATCTTTTGCACGTCGATGATGCGGGGTTTCAAAAATTCATTCTTAGGCATACGCTACTCCGCGTGGATTACTTGGAATACAACTCAACCACGAGATGCTCGTTGATGGTTGCAGGCAGTTCGGCACGTTGTGGCTTGGCTTTGTATGTTCCCTTGAGCGCTTTGGTGTCCATTTCGATCCATTCCGGAAAACCGCGCTGCTCGGCGGCAGCGAGCGCCGCCTTGATGCGCAGATGCGCCTTGGACTTTTCGGCCACTTCAACCACGTCGCCGGGGCGCACTTGATAGGAAGGAATGTTGACGCGCTTGCCATTCACCAGAACGCCGTTGTGACGAACCACCTGGCGCGCTTCGGCACGTGATGCGCCGAAACCCATGCGATAGGACACATTATCCAGGCGCGACTCCAGGTTCTGCAACAGGTTCTCGCCGGTAATGCCGCGCTGGCTTTCCGCTTGTTTGTAGGTCAGGCGGAACTGCTTCTCCAGCACGCCGTAAATGCGGCGCACCTTCTGCTTCTCGCGCAACTGGCCGCCGTACTCGGACAGACGGGTATTCTTTTTCTGGCCGTGCTGGCCGGGTGGATAGGCCCTGCGTTCAACGGCGCATTTGTCGGTGAAACATTTTTCGCCCTTCAGGAACAGCTTCTCGCCTTCGCGGCGGCACTGACGGCATTTTGCATCAAGATTTCTAGCCAAGATCAACTCCTAAAATTAGATACGGCGCTGCTATTAAATACGGCGCTTCTTGGGCGGACGGCAGCCATTGTGCGGTACCGGCGTAATATCGGAAATGCTGGTGATCTTAAAACCAGCCGCATTCAACGCACGCACCGCGGACTCGCGGCCCGGGCCGGGTCCCTTGATGCGTACTTCAAGATTCTTCACGCCGCATTCGACAGCAGACTTACCTACTGTCTCGGCCGCCACCTGAGCCGCAAACGGCGTGCTCTTGCGCGAACCCTTGAAACCCTGTGCACCACTGGTAGACCATGCCAGGGTGTTGCCCTGACGATCGGTGATGGTGACGATGGTGTTGTTAAAGGAAGCGTGAACGTGCGCAATCCCTTCGGCTACGTTCTTTTTGACTTTCTTGCGCACCTTCGTGCTTGGCTTGACCATAATCTAATCCTCTAATGCGTTATAGCAAACTTACTTCTTGGCGCCGGCGATCGCCTTGCGCGGACCCTTGCGGGTACGTGCATTGGTGCGAGTACGCTGGCCGCGGCACGGCAATCCGCGGCGATGGCGCAGGCCGCGATAGCAGCCCAAGTCCATCAGGCGCTTGATGTTCATCGTCGTTTCGCGACGCAGATCACCTTCCACCGTGAACTTGGCGACTTGTTCGCGCAGCTTTTCCACCTCTGCGTCAGTCAAATCTTTCATCTTGGTGCTGGAATTGACGCCAGCCGCCGAGCAAATATCTTGCGAGCGCGAACGCCCGATACCGTAGATTGCAGTCAAGGCAATCACAGCGTGTTGATGGTTGGGGATATTGACCCCTGCAATACGTGCCATGCAGCTACCCTATCTTTAAAAAGACGAAAATTATATCATCGAGAGCCGATTTTATTCAATTAGCCCTGACGTTGCTTGTGCCGCGGCTCCGCACAAATGACGCGTACCACGCGCTTGCGGATAACGATCTTGCAGTTGCGGCAGATCTTTTTTACTGATGCTTGTACTCTCATTTTGCTTCTCCTTACTCGCTCAACTATTTGGCGCGGAACACGATGCGCGCCTTACTCAAATCATATGGTGTCAATTCCACGGTCACCTTGTCGCCGGGCAGGATGCGAATGTAGTGCATACGCATTTTTCCCGAGATATGACCCAACACCACATGACCATTTTCCAGCTTGATTCGGAACGTCGCGTTTGGCAACGACTCCTCTATCTCGCCCTGCATCTGAATCACGTCTTCTTTAGCCATTAGCGCGCAAACCCACCCTTGAAATTGGCTTTTTTCAGCAGGTTTTCATACTGATGCGTCATCAGATAAGACTGCACTTGCGCCATGAAGTCCATCGTCACCACCACCAGAATCAACAGCGATGTGCCGCCAAAATAAAACGGCACGTTCCACTTCACCACCAGAAATTCCGGCAGCAGGCAAACCAGGGTGATATACACCGCACCGATCATGGTCAGGCGCAGCATAATCTTTTCAACATAGCGCGCAGTCTGCTCGCCGGGGCGGATACCGGGCAAGAATGCGCCGCTCTTCTTCAGGTTATCCGCCGTTTCTTTCGGGCTGAACACCAACGCTGTGTAGAAGAAACAGAAAAATACAATCGCCGCCGCATACACCAGCACATAAACCGGCTGTCCGGGAGACAGCATGCCGCTGATGTCCTTCAGCCAATTCATGCCCTGTCCGCTACCAAACCAGCCTGCGATCGTCGCCGGAAACAGGATGATGCTGGAGGCAAAAATCGGCGGGATCACACCGGCCATATTCAGCTTCAGCGGCAGATGGGAACTTTGCCCGCCATATACCTTATTCCCCACTTGCCGCTTGGCGTAGTTCACCAAAATCTTGCGCTGCCCGCGCTCAACGAACACCACCAAAGCCGTGACCGCGATCGCCCCAAAAAACAGCAACAGCACCAACGGGATAGAGAATGCCCCAGTGCGCGTCAATTCCAGCGTGCTGCCGATCGCGTTGGGTAATCCCGCCGCGATACCGGCAAAAATAATCAGTGAAATGCCGTTGCCCAAGCCGCGCTCGGTAATCTGCTCGCCTAGCCACATCAGGAACATCGTACCGGTCACCAGGGTAATCACCGAGGTCAACTGGAACATTGTGCCGGGATTCGGCACCAACCCAGGTTGCGACTGCAGCGCAACCGAGATGCCGAATGCCTGGAACAGCGCCAGCGCCAATGTGCCATAGCGGGTGTACTGCGTGATCTTGCGGCGGCCTGCTTCGCCTTCTTTCTTCAATTGTTCAAGATGCGGAACCGCTATCGCACCCAACTGCATGATGATCGATGCTGAGATGTACGGCATGATACCAAGCGCAAAAATGGTGAAGCGCGACAACGCTCCGCCCGAGAACATATTAAACATGCCCAAGATGCCATTTTTCTGCGACTTGAACAATTCCGCCAGCACTGTCGGGTCTATACCCGGCACCGGGATATGCGCACCAATGCGGAATACCACCAGCGCGCCCAGCAAAAACCAGAGGCGCTGACCTAAATCGCCATACTTGCTCTTGCTTGCGCCCTTGGCCACTGTGCTCACGTACAGCCTTACTCGGCGATACTGCCGCCAGCGGCTTCAATCACCGCGCGTGCACCTTTGGTTACCAGCAGTCCCTGCAGCTTCACTGCACGGGAAATCTCACCGCACAAGATGACTTTCGCGGTCAAGGCACCGGGATGAACAACACCCGCCTGCTTGAGCGCCAGCAAATCAATGCTGTCCACCGGCATCTTCTGCAGATCGGCCAAACGCACCTGCGCCGTGTCATCGCGTGTCAGCGAGACAAAACCCCGCTTCGGCAAACGGCGTTGCAGCGGCATCTGGCCGCCTTCGAAACCGACCTTGTGGAAGCCGCCGGAGCGGGATTTCTGCCCCTTGTGGCCGCGACCTGCGGTCTTGCCCAGGCCCGAACCGATACCGCGGCCAACGCGGCGCTTGGCATGCTTGGCGCCTTGTGCAGGTTGAATATTATTGAGTTGCATCTTTTATGCCTCGCACTTAACCAGGTAATACACCTTGTTGATCATGCCGCGCACGCAAGGAGTGTCTTCCAGTTGCACGGTATGGTTGATACGGCGCAGACCCAAGCCGCGAATCGTGTCGCGATGCGATTGCTTGGTACCGATCAGGCTTTTGATCTGCGTCACTTTGATTGTTTTGGCTTGCGTCATGTCTTACCTCAGAATCTCGTCGACATTCTTGCCGCGCTTCGCGGCAATCTCGGATGGCGAATTCATCGCTTTCAGGCCGTTCAGCGTGGCGCGCACCACATTGTACGGGTTGCTGGAGCCGATACATTTGGCCAGCACATCGCGCACGCCGACCGCTTCGAACACTGCGCGCATCGCGCCGCCGGCGATAATGCCGGTACCTTCGGATGCCGGCTGCATCAACACCTTGGCTGCGCCATGCTTGCCGATCACGGTATGGTGCAGCGTGCCGTTCCTCAGGCTTATCTTGGCCAGATTGCGGCGCGCTTCATCCATCGCCTTTTGCACGGCGACTGGAACTTCCTTGGACTTGCCTTTGCCCATCGCCACGCGGCCATCGCCATCGCCGACTACGGTCAGGGCGGCGAATCCCATGATACGGCCACCCTTGACCACCTTGGTGACACGGTTCACGGAGATCATCTTTTCGATCAGACCGTCATCACGCTCTTCTTGCTGCTGCATTTTTCCTTGCGGCTTAGCCATCGCTCAACTCCAATTAGAACTGCAGACCATGTTCGCGCGCGGCTTCAGCCAACGCCTTGACACGGCCATGATACTGGTTGCCGGAACGGTCGAACGCCACTTGGGTAATGCCCACCGTCTTCGCTTTCTCAGCGATACGCTTGCCCACCACGGCTGCGGCAGCCTTGTTGCCGCCATTCGCCAAATCCTTGCGAACCTCCGCTTCGACGCTGGACGCACTAGCCAGCACTTTGCTGCCACAAGCAGAAATTACCTGGGCATAGATGTGCAAGTTGGTACGATGAATAGCCAGACGTACTGTCTTCTTCTCAGCTATGCGAGCACGGGTTTTGCGTGCCCTGCGCTGACGCGCTTCTTTCTTGTTCAACATATCCGCCTCAGTTATTTCTTCTTGGTTTCTTTCAGGATCACCACTTCATCGCTGTAGCGCACCCCCTTGCCCTTGTATGGCTCGGGTTCGCGGAAGGCGCGAATTTCAGCAGCAACTTGTCCGACACGCTGCTTGTCGGCACCCTTTAATACGATTTCAGTTTGCGTCGGGGTCTCGACCTTGATACCGGAAGGCATCTTGTATGTAACCGGATGGGAAAACCCCAAGGTCAGGTTCAGCGTATCCCCAGCGGCTTGTGCACGATAACCCACGCCAACCAGGTTCAACTTACGCTCAAAACCCTTGCTCACGCCCTGCACCATGTTGGCCAGCAACGCGCGGATCGTGCCGGACATCGCATTGGCTTGCATGGATTCGTTTTGCGCCTTGCACAACAGGCTATCACCCTCGCGCACCACGCTCACATCGCCCGACAAGGCTTGCTTGAGGGTACCCATCGGACCCTTCACCGAAATTTCACCCGCGGCCAGTGCGACTTCAACACCGCTCGGCACAACGACAGGATTCTTGGCAACTCTGGACATATTTACCTCGCTACGCGACTACGCACAGCACTTCACCGCCAATACCATTGGCGCGCGCTTTGCGGTCGGTCATCAAACCCCTGGAAGTGGACACAATGGCGATACCCAAACCGTTCATCACCTTGGGAATGTCATTGGAACCCTTGTAAATACGCAGCCCGGGGCGGCTGATGCGCTGAATCTTTTCGATTACCGGGCGGCCGCTGTAATACTTCAGGCCGATTTCCAGCGTGGCCTTGCCGCCTTCGCCCTTGATGACACTGAAGCCATCCACATAGCCTTCATCTTTCAACACCTCAGCAATCGCCACCTTCAACTTGGAGGAAGGCATTACCACTGTGGCTTTTTCCGCAAGCTGCGCATTGCGAATGCGCGTCAGCATATCGGAGATCGGATCACTCATACTCATTTAATTGCTCCTACCAGCTTGCCTTAACGATACCGGGAATTTCACCGCGCATTGCGAACTCACGCACCTTGATACGCCCCAAACCAAACTTCCTGAAAGTGCCGCGTGGACGCCCTGTCAATGCGCAACGGTTGCGCAGACGAACCGGGCTGGAGTTGCGCGGCAAGGCTTGCAGCTTCAGACGTGCGGCGGCACGCTCTTCCTCGCCGAGCCTCATGTTGGAGATCGCTGCCAGCAATTCCGCACGCTTAGCCGCAAATTTCTTTACGGTGTCACGGCGTTTTTGTTCGCGATTAATCAATGCCATCTTAGCCATTAGTATTCCCTCATTTCTTTAATGGGAGTTTGAATGCCAACAAAAGAGCCTTGGCTTCTTCATCAGTCTTTGCGGAAGTGGTGATGGTGATATTCATGCCACGCAACGCATCAATCTTTTCGTATTCGATTTCCGGAAAAATGATCTGCTCTTTCACGCCCATGTTGTAGTTGCCGCGGCCATCAAAAGATTTCCCGGAAATACCGCGAAAATCGCGGATACGCGGAATCGCAACGGAAATCAGGCGATCCAGGAACTCATACATACGCTGCTTGCGCAACGTCACTTTGCAACCGACCGGATAACCTTCGCGAATCTTGAAACCGGCAATCGACTTCTTGGACATCGT
This sequence comes from Gallionella sp., assembly GCA_035720625.1. Taxonomy (GTDB): domain Bacteria; phylum Pseudomonadota; class Gammaproteobacteria; order Burkholderiales; family Gallionellaceae; genus Gallionella. The sequence continues at coordinate 11,814 of DASTNS010000073.1, forward strand.
AACCACCGGCTTCTGGCCGGCAATTTTTTGCATATCGCCAACCGCGAATTCCATCACCTTCTTATCCGCCACCGCCTCGCCCACACCCATGTTCAGGGTGATCTTCTCGATGCGTGGCACTTCCATGACGGACTTGTAGCCAAACTGCTTCATCAGGTCCTTGGTGACCTTGTCCTTGTAAAATTCGTACAAACGAGCCATGCCCTTACCCCTTAAGCGTCAATCATTTCGCCGCTGGACTTGAACACGCGCACCTTGCGCCCGTCTTCCAGCGTTTTGATACCGACCCGATCACCCTTGCTGGCAGCCGCGTTGTAGATCGCCACATTCGATATATGAATCGGCAATTCCTTCTCCACGATCCCGCCGGTCAAACCCTTTACCGGATTGGATTTCTGGTGCTTCTTGACTTTATTGATGCCGCTCACCAGCAGGTATTCACCCAGCACGCGCAGCACATTGCCGCGGCTGCCCTTGTCTTTACCGGCGATTACGATAACGTCATCGTTTTTCTTGATCTTGCGCATGATTTCCCTCGACTCGATCCGTTGTCGCTTACAGCACTTCAGGTGCCAGCGAAACGATCTTCATGAACTTTTCGGTACGCAACTCGCGTGTCACCGGCCCGAAGATACGCGTGCCGATCGGTTCCAGCTTGGCGTTCAGCAGCACCGCAGCATTGCCGTCAAACTTGATCAGTGAGCCATCCGTGCGACGCACCCCCTTGGCAGTGCGGACCACCACGGCGTTGTACACTTCACCCTTCTTTACGCGGCCACGCGGCGCCGCATCCTTAATGCTGACCTTGATGACATCGCCGACGGAAGCATAACGACGCTTGGAACCGCCCAACACCTTGATGCACATAACGGAACGCGCACCGGTATTGTCGGCCACATCTAAAACAGACTGCATTTGTATCATTATTTTATCTCCAACTTTTTCCGCTCACGGCGGCCAGTTTTGGAACCCGTTCGGGTTAGGTCGCCGCAAGCGGCGATGAAACGAAGCCGCGCATTATATGCAAATTTATGAAAGACGCAAGCTAAATTAAATTGCGGCAGCCTTTTCGACCAATTTAGCAACGCGCCAGCTCTTGGTTTTGGCGATTGGGCGGCATTCTTCGATGGTCACCACATCTCCGGCGTGAAACTCGTTGGCCTCATCGTGGGCGTGATATTTCTTGGAAACACGAATAATCTTGCCCAGCAAGGGATGTTTAACCTTGCGTTCGACCAAGACCGTTACGGTCTTGTCCATCTTGTCGCTTACTACAGTACCGGTCAGGGTACGCTTCAGTTTGGATTCGCTCATTTCTGGGCACCCTTCTCTTTCAATACGGTCTTCACACGGGCGATATCACGGCGCACTTTGCGCAATTCGCTGGTATTGGTCATTTGCTGCGTCGCAACTTGCATACGCAGGCCAAATTGCGCCTTGGTCAGCGATAGCATCTCCTGTTGCAGACCTGCCGCAGACTTGGTTCTCAATTCACTCGCCTTCATATCATGCACCTACCTGTCTAATCACGAATGTGGTCGCAATCGGCAACTTCGCAGATGCCAAACGGAACGCTTCGCGCGCCAATGTTTCATCCACGCCATCCATCTCGTACAGCATCTTGCCGGGTTGAATCTCGGCGACGTAGAACTCTGGATTGCCCTTACCATTACCCATGCGGACTTCGGCCGGTTTTTTGGAGATCGGTTTATCCGGGAAAATACGGATCCAGATACGTCCGCCGCGCTTGATGTGGCGGGTCATCGCACGGCGTGCGGCTTCAATCTGACGCGCCGTCAAGCGGCCGCGCGCAACCGCCTTCAGACCAAACTCGCCGAAACTCACCTTGTTGCCACGAGTGGCAATGCCGGTATTACGGCCCTTTTGTTCCTTGCGGTATTTTCTTCTAGCTGGCTGTAGCATGCTTTGCTCCCGACTTTCTTGCTTTCTTTTCCGGTTCAGCGGCGACTGGCGCGGCAACTTCCTGGCTGCCGGTCTCGCCCTTGAATACCCAAACCTTTACGCCGATGACGCCATAGGTGGTCTTCGCTTCCGACGTGCCGTAATCGATATCGGCACGCAACGTATGCAGCGGCACACGGCCTTCGCGATACCATTCGGTGCGAGCGATTTCAATCCCGTTCAAACGGCCGGCGCTCATGATCTTGATGCCTTGAGCGCCCAGGCGCATTGCATTTTGCATCGCGCGCTTCATGGCGCGGCGGAACATGATGCGCTTTTCCAGTTGCGCAGTAATGCTGTCGGCAATCAGTTGCGCATCGACTTCCGGCTTGCGCACTTCTTCAATAGCAACATCGACAGATTGCAAACCCATGCGCTTGCGCAATTCTGCACGCAACGCCTCGATATCCTCGCCTTTTTTGCCGATCACCATCCCAGGACGCGCGGTGTAAATAGTCACTTTGGCGTTCTTGGCCGGACGCTCGATAATTACCTTGGAGACGCCAGCAGAAGCCAGCTTCTTTTTCAGGAAATCACGAACTTCAATATCCTTGAGCAGCAAGTCAGCAAAATTCTTGCTGTTGGCGAACCACTTGGAATCCCAGTTTTTGCGAACGCACAACCGGAAGCCGGTTGGATGAATTTTCTGTCCCATAATTTACCCTTAGCTCCCGACGCTGACCGTAATGTGGCAGGTCTGCTTTTCAATTTTGTTGCCACGGCCCTTGGCGCGCGCCATGAAACGCTTCAGCGATGTCGCCTTATCAATGTAAATAGTCTTCACCTTCAGCTCATCGATATCCGCACCATCGTTATGCTCGGCATTCGCAATCGCGGATTCCAGGGCCTTCTTAATGATCCCCGCACCCTTCTTCGGGCTGAAGGCCAGGATGTTGAGCGCTTGCGCAACCGGCAAACCGCGAATCTGGTCGGCAACCAAACGGCCTTTTTGCGCGGAAAGATGAATATTTCTTGCAACTGCAATCGTCGTTGTCATCATGCCTCCCTATTTCTTGACCACTGCTTTTTTATCAGCAGCATGGCCCTTGAAGGTGCGCGTCAAGGAAAACTCACCCAACTTGTGACCCACCATGTTTTCGGATACATACACCGGGATATGTTGCTTGCCGTTGTGTACCGCAATCGTCAGGCCGACAAACTCAGGCAGCACCGTGGAACGGCGCGACCAGGTTTTCACCGGGCGTTTATCGTTGGTCGCGCGCACTGCCTCAATCTTCTTGAGCAGGTGGGCGTCGACAAATGGACCTTTTTTAATGGAACGTGCCATGTTTACTTACCCCTTAAACCTGAAAGCGACGACGCACGATCATGCCGCTGGTGCGCTTGTTGCGACGTGTGCGGAAGCCCTTGGCCGGCACACCCCATGGACTGACCGGATGACGACCGGCGGCAGTCTTGCCCTCGCCGCCGCCGTGCGGGTGATCGACCGGATTCATTACCACACCGCGAACGGTCGGGCGGACACCGCGCCAACGCATCGCACCGGCCTTACCGATAGAACGCAGGCTGTGTTCTGAATTACCCACTTCGCCCAAGGTTGCCTTGCAATCGATGTGCACTTTGCGGATTTCGCCGGAGCGCAGCCGCAATTGCGCGTAGCTGCCTTCACGCGCCAACAGTTGCACTGAAGTGCCTGCGGAACGCGCCAACTGTGCGCCCTTGCCCGGCAGCATTTCGATGCAGTGGACGGTCGAACCAACCGGAATATTGCGCAGCGGCAAGGCATTGCCCGGTTTGATCGGCGCTTCCGAACCACTCACCAGAGTGGCGCCGGCCGCAACGCCCTTGGGTGCAATGATGTAACGGCGCTCGCCATCGGCGTAGCACAATAAAGCCAGGTTAGCACTGCGATTTGGATCGTATTCGAGACGCTCCACAGTAGCCGGAATACCGTCCTTGTTGCGTTTGAAGTCGACCAGGCGGTAATGCTGCTTATGACCGCCGCCCATATGACGGGTCGTGATGTGGCCGTTATGGTTGCGCCCTGCAGTCCTGGTTTTCTTTTCCAGCAACGCGGCTACCGGCTTGCCTTTATGCAGGTCTGGATTGACAACGCGCACGACCGCACGCTGCCCGGGGGTTGTTGGTTTTAATTTAATCAATGCCATGATGATTACCCTTGCTCGCTTGCGGCAAAATTAATTTCCTGGCCGGCGGCCAGGCAGACATAGGCCTTTTTCCAGTTGTTGCGACGACCGACGAAACGGCCGGCGCGTTTTACCTTGCCCTTCACGTTGGCCACTTGCACGGTATCCACGCTCACCTTGAACATCATTTCCACGGCAGCCTTGATTTCCTGCTTGGTCGCATCCGGTGCAACACGGAAAATCACCTGCTCGTTCTTGTCGGCGACGTAGGTCGCCTTTTCGGAGATCTGCGGAGCGAGCAACACCTTCATCAAGCGCTCCTGACTAAATTGTTGCGTACTCATGCGAACATCTCCTCAATTTTTGCCACGGCATTGCGCGTAACGACCACACTCGGGAAACGCACCAGACTGACCGGGTCGGCCTGATTGGCTTCCAGCACCAGCACATTGGGCAGGTTACGCGAAGACAAATATAAGTTTTCGTCCACATTGTCGGTAATGATCAACAGACGGCCATCCAGCCCCATTCCCTTGATCTTTTGCGCCAACAGCTTGGTTTTTGGCGCGTCGACAGTCAAGCTGTCCACCACCACCAAACGGTTCTCACTGACCAACTTGGATAAAATTGCAGCCAGTCCGGCGCGATACATCTTGCGATTCACTTTTTGCGTGTAATTTTCTTCGCCGGTATTCGGGAAAATCTTGCCGCCGCCACGCCACAACGGGCTGGATGCCATACCGGCGCGCGCACGGCCGGTGCCTTTTTGCGCAAATGGCTTGCGCGTGCTCTTGGCGATTTCGCTACGGCCCTTTTGCTTGCTGTTGCCGCCACGCGCATTGGCCATATAAGCGGTAACCAGCTGATGCACCAGATCTTCGTTGTATTCGCGGCCGAACAATTCGTCGGACGCGCTCAGATTGGCGGTCGCCTGGCCTTTATCGTTAATGACTTTAAGTTCCATTATGCACCTGCCTTCACTGCGGGACGCACGATAATGCTGCTGTTTGTGCAACCTGGAACAGCGCCTTTTACTAGCAACAACTGGCGTGCAACGTCAACGCGCACGACCTGTAAATTTTGCACGGTTCTTTGCACATCACCCAGATGGCCGGTCATACGCTTACCGGGGAATACGCGTCCCGGATCCTGCGCCATACCGATAGAACCCGGCACGTTATGCGACTTGGAGTTACCGTGCGAGGCACGACCCGATTTAAAATGGTGACGCTTGATGGTGCCGGCATAACCCTTACCCTTGGATACGCCCGTCACGTCAACGAGTTGACCCACCTGAAAAATCTCTACGCTGACCGTAGAACCTGCTTGCAGGCCAGCCAGTTGCTCAGGGGATACGGTGAATTCTTTTAGCGCACTCCCCGCTTCCACACCAGCCTTGGCGTAATGTCCGGCGGCAGCCTTGCTGACGCGACCGGGACGACGCTCACCATGTGCCAATTGCACAGCGGTATAGCCATCGGTATCTGCGGATTTAACCTGAGTGACACGATTATTGGACACTTCCAGCACAGTCACCGGCAACGAAGAACCGTCATCGGTAAATACGCGGGTCATGCCAATCTTGCGACCGACAAGTCCTAAGCTCATTTTTATTTCCTCTTGTTAAGGGGTCGACTACAATTGGTCAACCGATTTTTTTGTTGCTTGGCACAACAATTACTGCAATTTGATCTCGACATCCACACCAGCCGGTAAATCCAGCTTCATCAACGCATCTACCGTCTTGTCGGTAGGGTCAACGATGTCCATCAAACGCAGATGGGTGCGAATTTCAAACTGATCGCGCGAAGTCTTGTTGACGTGCGGGGAACGCAGCACATCGAAACGCTCAATCTTGGTTGGCAATGGTACCGGGCCGTTTACCACCGCGCCGGTGCGCTTGGCTGTCTCAACAATCTGCGCCGCCGACTGGTCGATCAAGCGATAGTCAAACGCCTTGAGGCGAATGCGAATTTTTTGACTTTGCATAATTCTCTCTTGCATTTACGCGGCCATGCCGCTAATTAAAGAACGAATCGCGTGATCCAGACCAGTGCGCCCGGACCACGCGAGGGCGCGCATTGTAGCCTTACTCAATAATCTTTGCAACCACACCCGCGCCGACGGTACGACCGCCTTCGCGGATCGCGAAGCGCAGGCCTTCTTCCATCGCGATCGGGTTGATCAGGTTGACCGTGATGCTGACGTTGTCGCCAGGCATGACCATCTCGGTACCC
>DASTNS010000074.1:0-6346 GCA_035720625.1 Gallionella sp.
GCAATCCGGCTACTTCAAGGCTGGACTTGACCCGAATAAAACCGACAACTTCTGCATCCTGCTGCCGCCGCCCAATGTCACCGGCACACTGCACATGGGGCACGGTTTCAACCAGACCCTGATGGATGCGCTGACGCGCTACCACCGCATGCGCGGCGACAACACGCTGTGGCAGCCCGGCACCGACCACGCGGGCATCGCAACTCAAATTGTCGTCGAACGCCAGCTCGACGCGCAGGGCATCTCGCGCCACGGCCTCGGCCGCGAGAAGTTCATCGAGAAGGTATGGGAGTGGAAGGAATACTCCGGCAGCACCATCACCAAACAGATGCGACGCCTCGGCACCTCGCCCGACTGGTCGCGCGAGCGTTTCACCATGGACGAGGGCCTGTCGCGCGCCGTAACCGAAACCTTCGTGCGCCTCTACAACGAAGGCCTGATCTATCGCGGCAAGCGGCTGGTGAACTGGGACCCGAAGCTGCACACCGCAGTAAGCGACCTCGAAGTGGTGCAGGAAGAAGAAGACGGCTTCATGTACCACATCCAGTATCCGCTGACAGATGGTTCCAGCCATCTGGTGGTTGCCACTACCCGCCCCGAGACCATGTTGGGCGACGTCGCGGTGATGGTGCATCCAGAAGACGAACGCTACAAACACCTCATCGGCAAGCAGGTCACGCTGCCGCTATGCGAGCGCACCATTCCCATCATCGCCGACGAATATGTGGACAAGGAATTCGGCACCGGCGTGGTAAAGGTTACGCCCGCGCACGACTTCAACGACTATGCGGTGGGACAGCGCCATAAGCTCGAAATGATCTCCATCTTCACGCTTGATGCGAAGATCAACGACCATGCGCCGGCCAAGTATCGCGGCATGGACCGCTTCGACACGCGCAAACAGATCTGCGCCGACCTCGAAGCCGCCGGCCTGTTCCTCAAGGCCGAGAAACACAAGCTCAAGGTGCCGCGCGGCGACCGCACCGGCATGGTCATCGAGCCGATGCTGACCGACCAGTGGTTCGTCGCCATGAGCCAGCCGGGCAACGGGGGCAAGAGCATCACCGAGCAGGCACTAGAATGCGTGAGCTCCGGCGAGATCAGGTTCCATCCCGAAAACTGGGTGAACACCTACAACCAGTGGCTGAACAACATTCAGGACTGGTGTATCTCGCGGCAACTATGGTGGGGACACCAGATTCCCGCATGGTACGGCGTGAACGGCGAAGTGTTCGTCGCGCACGACGAGGCCGAGGCGCGCCATCTGGCGGACAACGCCGGTTACGCCGGGCAACTCGACCGCGACGCCGACGTACTCGACACATGGTTCTCGTCCGCGCTGTGGCCGTTCTCTACACTGGATTGGGATGAAGGCAAACCATTCCAGGAACAGAATGACTTTGTGCAGAAATATCTGCCATCTTCGGTACTTGTCACCGGCTTCGACATCATCTTCTTCTGGGTGGCGCGCATGGTGATGATGACCAAACATATCACCGGCAAGATTCCGTTCAGGGATGTATACGTGCACGGCCTGATCCGCGATGCGGAAGGTCAGAAGATGTCCAAATCCAAGGGCAACGTCCTCGACCCGATCGACCTGATCGACGGCATCGATCTCGACTCACTGGTAAAGAAACGCACCAGCGGCCTGATGAACCCCAAGCAGGCGGAGCAGATCGAAAAGCGCACGCGCAAGGAATATCCGAACGGCATCCCCGCCTTCGGCACCGATGCATTGCGCTTCACTTTCGCTTCGCTCGCCTCGCCGGGGCGCGACATAAAGTTCGACATGCAGCGCTGCGAGGGCTACCGCAATTTCTGCAACAAGCTATGGAATGCCACGCGCTTCGTCCTGATGAATTGCGAGGGCAAGGACTGCGGGCTGGAAGAACACGGCAAGGACTCCTGCAACAGCGGTTATCTCAATTTCTCGCCAGCCGACCGCTGGATCGTCAGCCGGCTGCAGCGCGTCGAAGACGAGGTGGCAAAGCATTATGCCGACTACCGCTTCGACCTGCTGGCCAAGGCGATTTACGAATTCGTCTGGGACGAATACTGCGACTGGTATGTGGAACTCGCCAAGGTGCAGATGCAGAACGGCAGCGACGCACAGCAGCGCGCCACGCGGCGTACGCTGGTGCGTATGCTGGAAACCATGCTGCGCCTCGCCCACCCGCTGATCCCGTTTATCACCGAAGAGCTTTGGCAGAAGGTCGCGCCGGTCGCTGGCCGCAGCGGCGAGAGCATCATGCTTCAGGCCTACCCGCGCGCCGACCTGGCGCGCTGTGACGAGAAATCCGAGGCATGGGTGGCGATGCTGAAGTCCATGGTCAATGCCTGCCGCAGCCTACGCGGCGAGATGAACCTTTCGCCAGCGCAACGCGTACCGCTAATCGCGGCAGGAGATACCGCCACGCTCACCGCTTTCACACCCTACATCGGCAGCCTCGCCAAGCTCAGCGAAGTGCAGGTCGTTGCCGAATTGCCGACTGGCGATGCGGCAGTCGCCATCGTTGGCGATTTCCGCCTCATGTTCAAAATCGAAATTGATGTCGCCGCAGAACGTGAGCGGCTGGACAAGGAAATCGCGCGCCTACAAGGCGAAATCGCCAAGGCGCAAGGTAAACTGTCAAACGCCAGTTTTGTAGATCGCGCCCCCGCCGCGGTGGTGGAGCAGGAACGCAAGCGCATGGAAGATTTCAGCGCAACACTGGTGCAATTGCAAACGCAGCGCGGCAAGTTAGGTTAATTTGTAGGGGCGGGATAAATCCCGCCTCTACGCGCTAAATATCCCTAACGACGGCGGATCAGGAACACAAATTCGCCGTCCTGCTCGGCAGAAGACAGCAATTCATTGCCGGTCTGGCGACAAAACACCACGAAGTCCTTGGGTGATTCCGGATCGGTCGCCAACACTTTGAGCACTTGCCCGCTGCTCATTTGCGACAGGGATTTTTTGGTGCGCAATATGGGCAGCGGACAGCTCAGTTTGCGCGCATCCAGTTCCACATCAAATCCCATCACGCGCTCACTGGCAAACCGGCCTGCATCCATGCGGCAATACCGCCCTGCTGCAACATCACTTCCAGTTCTGCGATGGCGATATTCTTGAAACCTGACATTGCCTATTCCTTTTCCATTTGTTCTTGATCCGCCAACAAATGCGAGATCCGTTTATTCGCCACCGCCAACCGCTTCACCAGCATGCGCAGGAACGCATCACTGAACTGGAAACGGCAGCCGGTCGTGGCGCGCACCAGCACATCCGGATTAATTTCAATCAGTACCGTATCGCTCTTGGCGATCACATCGGTACTGCGCTTGAACTCAAGCTCGAAAAGGTGCGCCATTTCACCGAAACAGTCGCCGCGACGCAACAGGCTCAGCAACCTGCCCTGCTTGACCACACGCACCGTACCCTGCGCCAGGATATAAAAAGTGCGCCCGCTTTCACCATCACGGAGAATATATTCCGCTTCGGGAACCTTGCGCCACTCACTGATACGCAACACCTCCCAAAGCTCCACGTCGCTGAAATTCTTGAAGAACGCCAGGCTGCGCAGCGTATCAAATTTTTCGGTATCGAAAATTTCTTCCCGCGCTGCCGTAACGTGACTGAAAAATCCGACCAGATCGCGCGCAAATTCATCCCAGACCTGATAACGTTTGGTCGTATCCTTTTCCATCGCACGCCGCACGATTGCATCCAACTCCTGCGGCACTTCAGGACGAAACGTGCTGGGCGGCGGGGGTTCGATGTTGAGGATCTGATAAATCATGCTGAAGTTGTTGCTCGCATCGAACGGCAACTTGCCGGTCAGCAACTTGTACATCACCACGCCCAGCGAATAAATATCGGTCTGGTGCGTCAGCGGCAATTCCTTGATCTGCTCGGGCGACATATACGCCGGCGAGCCTACCCCGCTGACTTGTGTGGTTTGCTGGTTCTGGATGGCCGCCGAGCCGAAATCGGAAATCTTGATATTGGTTTCGCCCTCCAGGAGGATATTGGCCGGCTTGATGTCTCGATGGATCACGCCCTGATACTGCGCATATTCGAGAGCCTTGCAACATTTGTAGGTGATCTCCGCGATCATGCTGATCGGCAACAGGTTGTCCACTTCGGCATACTGCTCGAGCGTGCTGCCCTCAACGTACTCCATCACCATATAATTGACATCGCCATCCATCACCGCATCGAGAATTTTCACAATATGCGGGTGAGATAATTTTCCCGCCAGCGAAGCTTCCGTCATCAGCAGCTTGCGGTAAATCTTGGCGCTATTGGGGTCGCGCAAGGTTTTCAGGTCGAACAGCTTGATGGCAACCAGCTGCTTGCTGAATGTATCGGTGGCCAGATACACGGTACTGGTCGCCCCAGTGCCGAGTTCGCGCGTGATTTCATATTTGCCGATTTTGTCCATATTGGATCGTCTTGCCGGAAACAGTCCAATTTTGCGCACTTTGCGCCGCACTGTCCACCTTAAAGCGCTTTGCCACAAAGCCAGGATTTCAAAAAGTGTGAACCAGAAGCAAAAACAACTATCATAGCGATCATGAAAAAACTGACCCTGCTGCTGTTGCTGTGCTTCTCGCCCTGCGCCGTGAGCGATGGTCTGCCAGACTTGGGCGATGTCTCGCAAACCGTGCTGACTCCGCTGCAAGAACGCCAGATCGGCCAGCAAAGCGTGATGCAGATTCGCGCCAGCAAGCAATTCCTCGACGATGCCGAAATCAACGATTATCTCAATCAACTCGGACGCAGGCTGGTTGAAAATAGTGCCGAACCAAGCCTGGGCTTTGAATTTTTCACGCTGGATGATTACAACGTCAACGCCTTTGCCCTGCCGGGCGGCTTCATCGGCGTGAACAGCGGGCTGCTACTGACCGCACAGAGCGAATCGGAATTGGCCGCCGTGCTCAGCCACGAAATCGCCCACGTCACACAACACCACCTGGCACGCATGGTAGCCGGGCAGCAAAACGACAGCCTGGCCTCGATGGCCGCGATCGCCATCGCCATTCTCGCCGCGCGCAACAACTCGCAGGCTTCTCAAGCTGTACTAACCGGCATGCAAGCGCGCACCATGCAAAAACAGCTTGATTTTACCCGTACCCACGAACAGGAAGCAGATCGTATCGGCCTGGAAATTTTGCAGAAATCGAATTTCAATATCCACGCCATGCCGGAATTCCTGGATCGGTTGCAAAAAGCCACCCGTTTGCTGGAGGGAAACGCGCCGAGCTATCTGCGCACCCACCCGATCACCAGCGAACGCATCGCCGACATCGAGAACCGCGTACAGAAACAACCTTACCGCCTGATTCCCGATAGCCTGGATTTCCAATTGGCGCGCGCCAAGCTCATCGCCAGGCAAAAGACCACACTGGATGCCATTGCCTATTTCAGCGATGCGCTGGGCGCGCAAAAACACGGCAACCCGATTGCGCAGCGCTACGGGCTGGTGAGCGCACTGTTGCGCAACAACGAAATCGGGCGCGCCACGGAAGAGCTGACAACATTGCACAAGCAAGTCCAAAACGACCCGATAGCCAAGCGCAACCCGATGATAGAGACCCTGTCCGGACGGGTTAAACGCGCCGTAAAAAATGATGCCAGCGCTTTGGCGTTCTATCGCACTGCCGTGCAAACCTTTCCGCAGCATCGCGCGCTGATTTACGACTATGCCGACCTGCTGCTGAACAGCAACCAGGCAGAAACCGCCGCCAAACTGCTCACCGAGCAACTCACCCGCCACCCCAGCGATACCACACTATACGACCTGCAGGCACGCAGTTACGCCATGTTGGGCAAACGCTTCGAACAACATCAGGCACAGGCCTACAGTTATGCGTGGCAAGGCAACCTGTACGCCGCGATCGAACAACTCGAACTGGCAAAACAGGCGGGCGGAAGTTTCTACCAGCTTTCGATGATTGAAAGCGATTTGCGCGAGTTGCGCGAGATGGCGGAGGCGCACGGCAAAAAATAGCTGCTGCATTTTTGCGATACCCAAATAAGAAAGCCCCTCTTGCGAGGGGCTTACACTTGCAGCACTGCCCTAGGCAGGCAAGATTAAGAGCAAGACTTAGGCAAGATATTGGTTGGAATCGGATTTGCACCTGTATTGGCTTTAACACCGCTGGCAGGGGTTGTGGAAGTCACGGCAGTAACCGCTGTGCCGTCATCTGCGCTGCCATCACCGTTGGCGCAAGACCATGTACCAGTATTCGGGTTGTAATACATATGCACACTGGTAGGCGTTCCCGCAGTGGCGCTCAACAGCCTGCTGCTCACACCAGTGGTTTTGTAACTTGCCACGACGCTGAAGTTATTAGTGGT
>DASTNS010000075.1:0-4642 GCA_035720625.1 Gallionella sp.
CCGCCGCAATTCCAGCCGCCAGCCGGACAGACGGAGCCGGATCGGGCACGCGCGGTGGCCGACTATATTGCCGGCATGACCGACCGTTATGCCATCCGCGAACATCGCCGCATTTTCGCGGCGGAAGAAATGCCGGCCAGCTTCTAGTGCACGCGCCGTTTGGTATAGAGCGGTTGCCCATCGTCCTGAGACAAGGTAAAATTCCCGCCCTTTCGCTTTTGTAAATTTGCTTAGGCGGCTGTTGCTCCCATACCGGCTGGCTACGCACACTATGCCGGGGCAGATGGTTGGTATGGCGGCGCATGTCGCCATTTTTTTGGCTTTAATGAATTGATTGAGGAACACCGTGAGCGACTCTTCTTTGCCGATGCAGCAAGGTTTGTATGATCCGCGTCAGGAGCGCGATGCCTGCGGGGTGGGCTTTGTCGCACATATCAAGGGAAAACCGAGCCATGACATGGTGCGTCAGGGCTTACAGATACTGGAGAACTTGACCCATCGCGGGGCGGTGGGCGCCGACCCGCTGGCCGGTGACGGGGCGGGTATTTTGTTGCAGATTCCCGATGCATTTTTGCGCGCGCAATGCGCAGCACAGGGTATCGTATTGCCGGAGGCCGGCAGCTACGGCGTGGGGATGCTGTTCTTCTCGCGAGATGCTTCGATCCGTGCGGCCTGTGAACAGATCCTCGCCGACAAGATCGCCGCCGAGGGTCAGCAGTTGCTGGGGTGGCGCGATGTACCGGTGGATAGCTCTGGCCTCGGCGAGAGCGTCCGGAAATCGGAGCCCGTCATACGCCAGGTATTCATCGGCCGCGGTGCGAATTGTCCCGATGCCGACACGTTCGAGCGCAAGCTGTTCGTGATACGCAAGATTGTGCAGCACGAGGTGCGGAAGAGCCTTGGGGGCTCCCAGAGTTTGTACATCCCCTCGCTGTCTTCGCGTACCATCGTCTACAAGGGCATGCTGCTCGCCGGCCAGGTCGGCAAGTATTACCTCGATCTGCAGGATGAGAGGGCAACCAGCGCGCTGGCGCTGGTGCATCAGCGTTTCTCCACCAACACCTTCCCGACCTGGATACGCGCACATCCGTTCCGCATGATCGCGCACAACGGCGAGATCAACACCGTGCGCGGCAACGTGAACTGGATGGCCGCGCGCCACGCCGCGATGTCATCCAAATTGCTCGGCGAAGACCTGGACAAGCTCTGGCCGCTGATCGTCGAAAACCAGTCCGATTCCGCCTGTTTCGACAACGCGCTGGAGCTGCTGGTGATGGGCGGCTATTCGCTGCCGCACGCGATGATGCTGCTGATCCCTGAAGCGTGGGCGGGCAACCCCCTGATGGACGAGGAGCGCCGCGCATTCTACGAATACCATGCTGCGCTGATGGAGCCGTGGGACGGCCCAGCTGCCGTGGCGTTCACCGACGGGCGCATGATCGGCGCGACGCTGGATCGCAACGGCCTGCGCCCGGCGCGCTACCTGATCACCGACGATGACCTGGTGCTGATGGCGTCCGAGATGGGCGTGCTGGACATCCCGCAGCACAAGATCGTCAAGAAATGGCGCCTGCAGCCGGGCAAGATGTTCCTGATCGACATGCAGGCCGGGCGCATCGTGGAGGATGCGGAGCTGAAGAGCCAGCTTGCCAAGGCCAAGCCGTATCGCCAGTGGATCAGGCAGTCGCGCTATTTCCTCGGCGACCTGCCGGCGGCCAGGAACGAAACGAAGCTCAATGCCTCGCTGCTGGACACCCAGCAGGCGTTCGGCTATTCGCAGGAAGACCTCAAGTTCATCCTCGCGCCCATGGTCAACAGCGGCGAAGAAGCTATCGGCTCGATGGGCGTGGATGCCGCCTTGCCGGTGCTGTCGAACAAGAACCGCTCGTTCTACGATTATTTCCAGCAGCTGTTCGCGCAGGTGACCAATCCGCCGATCGATCCGATCCGCGAGGAAATCGTCATGTCGCTGACCTCGTTCATCGGTCCGAAGCCCAACCTGCTCGGTATCGACGAAACCGACCCGCCGCTGCGCCTCGAAGTTCACCAGCCGGTGCTGTCGAACGACGACATCGCAAGATTGCGCGACATCGACCGGCTCACCCAGGGGCGTTACCGCTCGCTGGTACTGGATATCACTTATCCGGTCGCGCAGGGCGCAGAAGGCTGCGAGGCGGCCGTGCAGGCGCTGTGCGCCGCCGCCGACCAAGCCGTGGCCGACGACTACAACGTGCTGATCCTGTCGGATCGCGCGATGTCGGCCAAACGCGTGGCGATCCCCGCGCTGCTGGCCTGCTCGAAAGTGCACCATCATCTGGTGAGCGGCGGATTGCGCACCAGCACCGGCCTGGTGGTGGACACCGGCTCGGCGCGCGAGGTGCACCACTTCGCCCTCTTGGCTGGCTACGGCGCGGAGGCGGTATGCCCGTGGCTGGCCTACGAAACCATCATGGCAATGAACCTGCCCGCGAAAGTGGACGCCAAGGAAGCCAAGAAGCGCTTCATCAAGGCCATCAACAAGGGCCTGATGAAGGTGATGTCCAAGATGGGCATCTCCACCTATCAGTCCTATTGCGGTGCACAGATTTTCGAGGCGATCGGCCTGAATGCGGAATTCGTCGAGAAGTATTTCACCGGCACGGCGACCCAGATCGAAGGCATCGGCCTGAGCGTCGTAGCCGAGGAGGCGGTGCGTACCCACCGCAGCGCCTTCGGCAACGACCCGGTGCTGGCCAACGCGCTGGACGCGGGGGGCGAATACGCCTGGCGCGCGCGCGGCGAAGAGCACATGTGGACGCCGGACTCCATCGCAAAACTGCAGAATGCCACGCGCACCAACAATGCTGCGACCTTCAAGGAATATGCGCGGCTGATCAACGAGCAGGCGAACAAGCTGAAGACGCTGCGCGGGCTGTTCGAGATCAAATCTGCCGGTAAGCCGGTGCCGCTGGAGGAAGTCGAACCGGCCAGGGAAATCGTCAAACGCTTCACCACCGGCGCGATGTCGCTCGGTTCGATCTCCACCGAGGCGCACACCACGCTGGCACTCGCGATGAACCGCATCGGCGGCAAATCTAATACCGGAGAGGGCGGCGAAGATGCGATGCGCTACAAGCCGATCAACGGCGGCGAGATGCTGTCCGACATCCTCGGCAAGAGCCGCATCGCAAGAGACATGGAGCTCAAGGCGGGTGACTCGCTACGCTCGCGCGTCAAACAAGTGGCGGCAGGGCGTTTCGGCGTGACCGCCGAATATCTTGCCAGCGCCGACCAGATCCAGATCAAGATGGCGCAGGGCGCCAAGCCCGGCGAAGGTGGGCAGTTGCCCGGCCACAAGGTGACCGAGTACATCGCCAAGCTGCGTTTCTCGGTACCGGGAGTGGGGCTGATCTCGCCGCCGCCGCACCACGACATCTATTCGATCGAGGATCTGGCGCAACTCATCCATGACCTGAAAAACGCCAATCCCGCCGCATCGATCTCGGTCAAGCTGGTTTCCGAGGTCGGGGTGGGTACGGTTGCGGCCGGCGTGGCCAAGACCAAGGCGGATCACATCGTCATCTCCGGTTTCGACGGCGGCACCGGCGCGTCGCCGATCTCCTCGATCAAGCACACCGGCACGCCGTGGGAACTGGGCCTCGCAGAAGCGCAGCAGACGCTGGTGTTGAACCAGTTGCGCGGCCGCGTCCTCCTGCAGGTGGACGGCCAGATCAAGACCGGACGCGACGTGCTGATCGGCGCGCTGCTGGGCGCGGATGAATTCGGCTTCGCCACCGCCCCGCTGGTGGTGGAAGGCTGCATCATGATGCGCAAGTGCCACCTCAATACCTGTCCGGTGGGCGTGGCGACGCAGGACCCCGAGCTGCGCAGGAAATTCACCGGCCAGCCGGAACACGTGGTGAACTATTTCTTCTTTGTCGCCGAAGAGCTGCGCGAATACATGGCCGGGATGGGCATCCGCAGGGTTGATGAGCTGATCGGACGCAGCGATTTGCTCGACATGAAGCATGGCATCACGCACTGGAAGGCGCAGGGCCTGGACTTCTCCAGGGTGTTCCATCAGCCGGATGTGCCCGCCAGCGTGGCGCGCCTCCATGCGGAAGAGCAGGATCACGGGCTGGAAAAGGCGCTGGATAACCAGCTGATCGCGCAGGCCAGAGCCGCGCTGGAGCACAAGAAACCGATGGTCATCGAGAGCGCCATCAGGAATGTCAACCGCACCGTCGGCGCCATGCTGTCGCATGAAGTGGCGAAGCGTTATGGCCAGGCCGGACTGCCGGCCAATACCATCACCGTGAAGTTGAATGGCTCAGCCGGGCAGAGTTTCGGCGCCTTCCTCGCGCAGGGCATCACGCTGGAGCTGACCGGCGAATGCAACGACTATGCCGGCAAGGGATTGTGCGGTGGCCGCATCGTGGTGCTGCCGCCGAGGGAATGCAAGATTGTGGCAGCAGACAATATCATCGTCGGCAACACGGTACTGTATGGTGCGACCAGCGGCGAGGGCTACTTCTGCGGCGTGGCGGGGGAGCGTTTTGCCGTGCGCAATTCCGGCGCCATAGCGGTGGTGGAAGGCGTGGGCGACCACGGCTGCGAATACATGACCGGCGGTGTAATCGTCGTCATCGGCGCGACCGGGCGC